>DNTK01000128.1 GCA_003508755.1 Bacteroidales bacterium
ACTTTTAGCTATTTTCTCTGCGAGATAGGCCGATCCACGACCTGTAAAAAACTTAATGGGAGCTTTAATTTTCATCCTTTATTAGATATTTAGAGGCTTTTTTGGCGCTGCAAAAGTAAAAAATATCTATTCATAAACGAAGTATAAATAAAAAAAAGAATTATAATTTTTTTACTTTACTGCGAAGATAACTGGATGTTGGTTTGTTCAATAAAAGTAAGAATATCTTCCTTACCCAACTGGTTCGCAGACGAGGTCTTGAATATCGTTGGGAGTTCTTCCCACTGTGTAAGCAGGAACTTTTTGTATTTGTCCAGGGTAGGTTCTATTTTCGTTTTTGGCAGCTTATCAATTTTGGTAAATACAATAACAAAGGGTACTCCATTTTCGCCCAGCCAGTTAATAAATTCAATGTCCGGGCCCAGAGGTTCATGCCTTGAATCAATTAGTAAAAACAGGCAGGTCAGGTTCGGGCGTTCCAATAAATAGTTTTTTATGAGTTGGTCAAATACTACCCGTTCCTTTTTTGACACTTTGGCGTAGCCATATCCTGGTAAATCAACCAGGTACCAGGCTTTATTCACAATAAAATGATTAATGAGCTTTGTTTTACCGGGATTTCCACTTGTTAGGGCGATTTTTTTTCTTCCCGACAGTAAGTTAATTAAAGAAGACTTTCCCACATTCGAACGTCCGACAAAAGCATATTCATACTTATCGGGTGGAGGGCATTGCTCAAGTTTTGAACTACTTTTTACAAACTCAACCGTTTTTATTTTCATCATTCGTATCTTCTATGTATACTTCGAGCAGTTTGGCATGCCCAGGGGCCCGAAGGTAATATTGGGTCAGTTCAGCAGGTACAAGCACTGTTTCTCCTTTTTTGAGTACAGTAACATCCTGGTTTTCCTGGATAATTTCGGCCTGTCCATCCACACACATGTAAATAACAAATGAATCAAACGCAACCATGTCCCTTTCAATGGAACCGGATAATTCAACCAGGTTGGTTGTAAAATACTCGCATTTGGCCAGGTTACCAGGAATATTAGGTTGTACTTTGTAAGATGTTTTATAGTTTGAATAGAAACTATAATCTATCACATCTACAGCCTGTTCAGTATGTAATTCGCGGGTATTTCCGTGATCGTCTTTACGGTCGAAATCGTAAACCCGGTAGGTAATGTCGGAGGTTTGCTGAATTTCCGCTATCAGGCACCCACTCCCAATGGCATGAATTCTTCCTGCCGGCATAAAAAACACGTCACCCGGCTTTACAACTTCGCTGTTTAGAATATCGAGTATTTTTTTTTCTTCCAGTTTTTGAAGATACAGATCTTTGTCCACTTCCTGGTTAAAACCTGAAATGAGTCTGGCATCTTCATCGGCTTGCATAACATACCACATTTCGGTTTTTCCAAATGAATTATGTCTTTCAGCCGCCTGCTTATCGTTTGGATGCACCTGTATGGAAAGATCATCAGCAGCATCGATATACTTTATTAACAACGGAAACTCAGTTCCAAATTTCTCAAATACCTTTTGACCAACCAAATCTC
Organism: Bacteroidales bacterium; assembly: GCA_003508755.1. Lineage (GTDB taxonomy): Bacteria > Bacteroidota > Bacteroidia > Bacteroidales > UBA10428 > UBA10428. The sequence goes on from DNTK01000128.1 coordinate 1,560, forward strand.
CCATATACACTTCAATGAGTTCCTGCAGATTATTTCCAGCCAGGAAACCATTTGCAACTTCAGAGACATTGTCTTTAACACCAGATATTTCCCAGCTTTCGCCTGCTTTATCGGAAGCTTCGGATTTGTAAAGTAAATTATTGAGTTTTTTTCCGCCCCATATTTTATCTTTAAGTATGGGGGTAAATTTTAAGGGATATAGTTGCTGCATTTTTGTAAACTGTTATAGATCTGTATTTTATTTTGATTTTTTATTTAAAATTCATCTATTTGTATGGAATCACAAAAGTAGCTAAATTCAAAAATATCCAAACCTATTGTTATGTTAAACTCAATTAACCTTAAGCACATTCTTTTTCTTGACATCGAGACTGTTCCGCAGCATTCATCTTTTGAAGATGCACCAGACAAAGAAAAACTATTTTGGGAAAAGAAGTCTTCCTTTTTCAGGTCCAATGAACAAACTGCAGAGGATGTTTATCAGCGCGCTGGAATTTATGCCGAATTTGGCAAGATAATATGTATCTCGGTTGGGGTTTTGTTTAGTAAATCCGATTACTATGGGCTACGGCTTAAATCTTTCTCCGGCAAGAACGAATTGGACTTACTTACTTCTTTCGTACAACTTATTGAGAAGATGGAAAAAAAGCACCCGGTAATTCTTTGCGCACATAATGGAAAAGAATTCGATTACCCTTACATTTCGAGGCGCCTGTTAATTAATGGATTAACGCTTCCGGAATCACTTAATAATGCTGGTAAGAAGCCCTGGGAGGTGAAGCATTTAGATACCTTAGAATTATGGAAGTTTGGCGATTATAAGCATTATACAAGTTTAGATTTACTGACACATGTGTTCCATATTCCAAGTCCGAAGGAAGAAATAGATGGAAGTATGGTTGCCGAAGTTTTTTATCAGCAGAATGATTTAAATAAAATTGTAGCCTATTGTGAAAACGACGTGGAGGCTGTTGCACAATTATTCATGCGCTACATGAATAAAAGCCTGATAAAACCTGAAATGATTGAGCGCACAATTTTCAATTAGCAAAGAAACTCCATAACATCTTTAATAAACCGTTCAGGTTCTTCGGCATGGAGCCAGTGCCCGCTTTTTTCATAAGTTCTAAAACTGCAGTTAGGAAAAATATCCGGGATACTCTCAATATCCTCATCCGAGATATAGGGTGAATTTCCACCGCGAATGAATAGCGTATTGGTAAATCCCTGAGCTCCTAATTTAATCGGTGGTGCTGCATCTATAACATTATCAAGGCTGTTGGAAATAGTATGCACATTTAATTTCCACGAGAAGCTCCCTTCCTTTTCGCGTTTCAGGTTTTTTAATAAAAACCGACGGGTTTCTACATTGGTTATTTTTTTTGCAAAATGCTCTTCGATTTCATTTCGGTTGTTCGTCGATCTAATAGGAGCTGTTAAAAATCGTTCGATAATGCTCTGGTGATATCTAAACTGCTGGTTGAAATGCTCAAGACCATGGTAGGAATAAGGAGCAATATCAACATTAATCAAGGTTTTTACTTTGGCACCGAATTGTAAGGTGTAGCTCATTGCTGTTTTACCACCCATAGAATGCCCAATAAGGCAAATATCGACCAGTTTCTCGCTGTCGATCAATAGTTTTAAATCATCTGTCATTTCCTCGTAGCTGTGGGAGGCAGTATGTGGCGATAGCCCGTGATTTCTTTGATCAACCAGATAGACTGTGAATTTTTCGGATAGTGCTTTTGCAATATGATACCAGTTATCGCCGGAGCCATAAAGTCCGTGTAAAATAATAAGTGCCGGTCCGTTGCCAATTTTGTTAAAATGTAATTGCATTACTTGAGTTGTTGTAGGTATAGATGTATCGTTTTCTCAAGCCCGAGGTACAGGGCATCAGATATTAAAGCATGACCGATTGACACTTCAAGCAGGCCGGGAATATTATCCTTAAAGTACTTTAAGTTTTCTAAATTTAGATCATGACCAGCATTCAAACCCAGCTGGCATGCATTTGCTACTTCAGCTGCCTTAATAAATGGAGCAATTGCCTGTGCTTTATCCGTAGGAAAATTTGTTGCATAAGGTTCTGTGTAAAGCTCCACCCTCTCGGTTCCTGTTTGAGCAGCACCCTCAACAAGTTCCACATCGGTTCCAACAAAAATTGAAGTCCGTATACTATTTCGATGAAACTCTTCAATCACTTCTTTCAAAAAAGATTTATGTGTTACAGTATCCCATCCCTGGTTGGAAGTCAGAGCTTCAGGAGGATCCGGTACCAAGGTAACCTGATGGGGTTTAACATCCAAAACCAATTGAATAAAAGAGGCAGACGGGTATCCTTCAATATTGAATTCAGTTGTAACCACAGGTTTAATGTCATACACATCCTGCCGGGTTATATGCCGCTCATCAGGGCGAGGGTGAACAGTTACTCCCTGGCCACCAAATCTCTGGCAATCGATGGCAGCTTTTTGAACATTCGGAATGTTTCCGCCTCGTGAGTTCCGTAATGTTGCAATTTTGTTTATATTTACACTTAGTCTGGTCATTCCAATAGATTTCAAGAGACTGCAAAATTACATGATTTTTTTTTGATAAACGGGGCTCATGCTGGCAAAAGATTTAATATCAGATGTTGTACCTTCTCTGAAAACTTCAGATAGTGGACAGAAGGCACTTTATTGGATGGATATTTTTCGTATCTCCCATCTACCAATTGTAAACAATCAGGATTTTTTGGGGCTAATATCCGATAAGGATATATATGACCACAATATGGCGGAGGAACCCATCGGAAATCACAGCTTATCCTTGTTTAGTCCCTTTGTTCAAACCGACCAGCATGTATATGAAGTAATGGAGCTTGCATCACAATTGCAGCTCACAGTGGTGCCTGTACTCGATGAAAACAATCATTTTCAGGGAGTAATTACGCTTACCGATTTGCTGCACTTCTTTGCTGATGTTTCAGCATTGAAACAACCGGGAGGAATTATAGTTCTTGAATTGAACACAAGAGATTATTCACTCACGCAAATTGCGCAAATAGTTGAGAGCAATGATGCCAAGATATTGAGCAGCTATGTTACCAGCTCTGCCCAATCAACGAAAATGGAAGTAACCCTGAAGATAAACCGAAAAGAGCTCAGCTCAATCATTCAAACATTTATCCGTTTTAATTACGATATTAAGGCCTCATTTACCGACGAAAATGATTTAAACAGCCTCTATGAAAACAGGTACGATTCTTTCATGAAATACCTGAGTATTTAAACATCTCAATTTTTCTCATGAAAATTGCCATTTACGGAAAAAAATACGCCCTTGATTTTAAGGAATATATCCAACAGCTTTTTGATAGATTACATGCTGAAAAAGTTGAATTGTCAATTTACCGACCTTTTTATGAGTTCATTATAAATGAAACCGGCTGCAAAGCTTTCGAATGTTCCTTTTTTAATTCACCTGCAGAATCTCCAGACGACGTAGATTTTCTTATTAGTATTGGTGGCGATGGTACTTTTCTGGAAAGTATGCTATATCTGAAAAGTTCTTCGATTCCGGTAATAGGATTAAATTCAGGCCGCATGGGATTTTTAGCAAATATCGGAAAGGAAGAGATTAGCAAAGCGCTTGATGCCATATTTAATAACGATTACAGAATCGAATATCGAAGCCTTATAAGGGTTGAATCGGATATAGATATGTTTGCTGGATATAATTTCGCACTGAATGAAGTTACTGTCCAGAAAATCGATTCATCGCTTATTTCAGTGAATGCCTGGCTGGATAATGAATTCTTGAATACCTACTGGACCGATGGGTTAATTGTTGCTACCCCAACGGGTTCCACCGCATACTCATTAAGCGTTGGGGGACCCATTGTGGTTCCGGGTTCCAATATCTTTACAATAGCTCCAATTGCTTCACATAATTTAACAGTGCGGCCATTGGTTGTTCGAGACACTGTTCAAATAAAACTGGAAGTGAAAACAAGAAGTGACGCTTTTCTTGTTTCTGTAGACAACAGGATTGAAACGTTAAAATCCAATCAGGGAACAATAAACATACGTAAATCAAAATTTGAATTAAAGATGTTGCAATTACCATTCAACAACTATTATACAACTCTCAGGAATAAATTAATGTGGGGTCTTGATAAACGAAATTAAGCATTATATTTGTTGATTAAGATTTTAAATTGGTTTTGATATTCAATGGATATCTACTAATTTAGTTGCTTAGCTGACTTTACTATGCCGCATAGGAAAAGAAATATTATCTTATTGAGTCTGATGTTGCTAGTTGCCTTTTCGACCAACAGTTATGGACAACGGTGGAAATTGGTGCGCTATCAGGTTGGAATTGGATTTGGAACAACTCAATTGTTTGGGGATATTGGGGGAACGGCCAGCAAGGAAAACCTATATGGGCTAAAGGATATTAAGTTTGATGAAACCAGCCTTGCTGTTGGTGGTTATGCCCGGTATAAGATTAATACACTATTTTCGGTGAAGGCCAACTTAAATTATGGCAGGGGAAAAGGAACCGATTTAAATTCCCGGAACGACAGGGGCAGAAGCTATAAAGCAAATTTCTTTGAATTCTCAGGGCAGTACGAATATTACTTCTTATCAGAAGAACCCAGGCAACGTTCTGCAGCAATGTTTAATAAAAATGGGATGATCAATAATTATTCATCCATCAGCGCCTATGCATTTATTGGTGTTGGAGTTACATATTCCATATTGCAGCATGAAAAAGGGACCTATGCACCGGCAATTGACGACTATAAATCAACCAACATTGCGCCGGTTATTCCATTTGGGGTTGGGGCAAAGTATGTTATCGATGAGCAGTGGTTTATTGGTGCTGAATTTGGATATCGTTATGCACTAAGCGATTATGTAGAGGGTTATAAGCAAACCCAAAGCTCTGAATTTAATGACATTTACTATTTCTTCATGTTTACAGCTAATTATAGACTAAAGACTACAAGAAGAAATATCCCACTTTTTATGGACCGGAAATTCCGGAAATTCGGATACTAGGCATTTACTGGTTCTGAAAATAATATTCTGCCTTAACTTTTTTTATGATAATTTCCTAAAAATTGTGAACTTGGGCGCTAAAATCTTGAAATTAAACGTTTATTATTGCGCTTAGTTTGCAAATTACATGAAAAAATTACTGACAGTATTATTTACCCTGTTTATTGTAACTGCCATTTACTCCCAGCGAAAGGCTGATTTTGGTATAATAGGTGGTGCAACATCTTACCTTGGAGATATTAACCAGGAGCAGGTTTTATATAACCCCGGATATATGGCTGGTCCAATCTTCAGATACAATTTTAATAAAAGGTTATCGGTCCGCGTAAAAAGTGTTTATTCAAAAGTGAGTGGTAGTGATAATGATTTTGAGCATGTTATCATCGGCCGTCCTTCGAATACATTTAATGTGACCTTTTTAAATACGGGAGCACAAGCAGAATATAATTTCTTGCCGTATTTAACCGGGGATATTGCATTTAAATGGACACCCTATGTATACGGAGGATTAGGTTATTCTATTGTTCTTTCAAGCAGTTCTACGGCAGGGATACCAGCCAACAATCATTTTCTCATTCCATTCGGGGCCGGTTTAAAGGTGAACCTTGGGAAACGATTAAGTGGTGGGGTTGAACTTACATTTAACAAAACTTTTTCTGATAAGGTAGATGGCGTGATACCGCCAATCGGCGAATCATTTTTATTCAAGAATGACTGGTATAATTATGTTGGGCTTTTTATTACCTATAAGTTTTTTAAATTTGCAGCCGATTGTCCGGTTTATGATTAGAAAATAGATGATGATTACCAAAGAACAGCTTGAGAAGGAAAAACTGCCCAACCACATCGCCATTATTATGGATGGCAATGGCCGCTGGGCAAGGAGGAAGGGGAACCCGCGGGTATTTGGTCATAAAAATGGCGTTGCTGCTGTTCGAGACACGGTAGAAGCATGTGCGGAATTAGGAATCAACTACCTCACCTTGTATGCATTTTCCACAGAAAATTGGAATCGACCAAGAACAGAGGTAGATGCACTTATGAGTCTTTTGCTAGCCACAATTAATAAAGAAACCAAAACACTTTTAGAAAACAATGTGCAACTTCGTGCCATAGGAGACCTGGATTCATTGCCCCGCAAAGTTTCCCGTGAACTGAAGGAGGCAATAGACAAAACACACGGCAACACTGGTTTAAAATTAGTATTGGCTTTAAGCTATAGTGCCCGTTGGGAAATTGTAAATGCAGTTAAAAATATGGTGAGTGAAGCTGGCAAGGGGTTAATCTCCATTGATGATATCGATGTGAATAATTTCAACCACTATTTAACAACAAAAGATATTCCCGACCCTGAGTTATTAATCAGAACAAGTGGCGAAACAAGGATCAGTAATTTTCTTTTATGGCAGCTTGCTTATACCGAGATGTACTTTACAGAAACTTTATGGCCCGATTTCAGAAGGGAACATTTATATGCAGCCATTGCGGATTATCAGTGTCGTGAGCGTCGTTTTGGCAAGACCAGTGAGCAAATAACAGATAGTGTGAATTCAAACAGTTAAGAGAGGGATGCGACATTTAGCAATTTTCATTTTAGTATTTTTTCAGACCGCAGTATTAGTTGCCCAGGAAGCCGAAACCGATTCGGTACCATTAATCGATTATACAAGGCAAAGCGAATACACCATCAGGGACATTAAAGTAACAGGTGTAAAATACCTTAATCCTACTCACCTGGTTAGTATTTCAGGTCTACGCCGGGGGAGTACCATTAAAATTCCTGGAGACGATATACCTAAAGCAATAAAAAAGTATTGGGAGCATGGCCTTTTTGCTGATGTGCAAATAATAATCAAAGACATCGAGGGGGCTAATGTTGCACTTGAAATAAAACTGCGTGAACAACCCCGACTCGACAAACTGCGGATAACAGGAATAAAAAAATCAGAAGATCAGGATCTGAAGGAGAAAATCGGCCTGCGCCGCGGTGTTCAGGTTACCGATAATGTATTAAATAATACAAAATCAATAATTCGGAAACACTATATTGAAAAAGGGTATTTTAACGTAGAGGTAGATTTTAAGCAGATTGAAGATACCTCTGCCAATAATAGAATTAATCTTTGGATTGATATAACTAAAAACAATCGGGTTAAAATTGAGGAAATTTTGTTCGAAGGCAACGAGGTATTCTCAGATAAGCGGTTACGCAGGGTCTTCAAAAAGACAAAACAACGCGATTTAAATATTTTCAAAGGCTCAAAGTACAAGGAAGAAGAATATAAAGAGGATAAAGAAAAACTTATCAGCTTCTACAATGAAAACGGATACCGTGATGCCACCATTCTTAATGAAGAATTAATACTTCTCAACGATAAGCGAATAGGTTTAAAAATTACCCTTTACGAAGGCAATCCCTATTATATCCGAACACTTAAATGGATTGGGAATACGGTTTATCCAACGGAATACCTGGACAGGGTTCTTGGAATTAAACCCAAAGAGTTGTATGATAAGAACCAATTATCGGCCAGACTGAGCACCGATGAAGATGCCGTTTCAACTTTGTACATGGATAATGGTTATTTATTTTTTAATGTAACTCCTGTTGAAGTTAGGGTTGAAAATGACTCCATAGATTTAGAATTGAGAGTTTATGAAGGAGAACAGGCAACCATTAATGATATCATCATTCGAGGAAATACAAAAACAAACGAGCATGTTGTAAGGCGCGAATTATATACTCGTCCGGGTGAACTTTTCAGTAAAAGCGATTTAATGCGTTCGTACAGAGAAATTGCTAATTTGGGGCACTTTAATCCAGAAAATATCGGAATTAATCCCATGCCCAATCAGGCTGATGGAACAGTGGATATAGAATTCGCACTTGAGGAAAGAGCAAACGACCAGCTTGAGTTATCCGGTGGTTGGGGTGGTGGCTATGGCTTTGTTGGGTCAATAGGTGTGCGGTTTACCAATCTGGCCCTCGATAGGGCTTTTAATTGGGATGAATGGCGCCCGGTGCCAACAGGTAACGGACAAACATTGTCACTAAGAGCACAATCAAATTTATACTACCACGGCTTCAATATTTCTTTTATGGAACCCTGGTTGGGCGGACGAAAGCCAAATTCACTTACTGTTTCATTAAATTATACCATTCAGAAAAGACCAGATTATTCCACACAATCCTCAGTAGGTTCTTTCAAAACAATTGGGGGTTCTGTTGGGTTTGGAAAACGTCTGAAGTGGCCCGACGACTTTTTTAGTGTGTACACCGAGATATCCTATAATCTGTATCGCCTGGAAAATTATGATATATTCCGATATGGCGATGGTGATTATAACTTATTTTCAGTAAGGGGAGTACTTTCAAGGAATTCTCAAGATCAGATGATTTATCCCAGACGTGGTTCGTCTTTTAGTTTGGGAGTACAGTTAACACCACCTTATTCGCTATTTAATGGCGTCGATTATGATGATCCTGAGTTATCGAATTACGACCGCTACAGGAATGTTGAGTTTCATAAGTGGACCTTTAAAGCTGCCTGGTACAATGCCATTATTGGTGATTTAGTGTTGGCACTTAAGGCAGAATTTGGCGCACTTGGTTTCTACAATGAATCGATTGGATATCCGATTTTCGAGAAATACGAAATGGGAGGAAGTGGCCTTTCAGGATATAACCTATACGGAACGGATGTTGTTCCTTTGCGTGGATACGAGGATGGTTCCTTAACACCCATTAAATACGATCCGGAAACACGAACCACCACCGAAAATGGGAATAGTTACAGCCGCTATTATGCCGAATTAAGGTATCCAATAACTTTAAATCCATCTGCTACCTTGTATGCCCTTGCTTTTGTCGAGGGGGGTAACATATGGCAGGACTGGGATCAGGTAAATCCTTTTTCTGTAAAACGGTCGGCAGGTATCGGAATCAGAGCATTTTTACCTATGTTTGGATTGCTCGGATTTGACTGGGGATACGGTTTTGATCCACTCTATAACTCAATAGACAACTCTGTAATTTATAATCCTGGTGGACGATTCCATTTTATTATCGGACAGCAACTGTAATCTTTGGAATAGATTTTGTTTGACAAATAGGAAACATTAAAACATAAATCCATGAAACGCACAACAATTTTTATAGCAATTTTGCTTTTTACCATAGCAGCTCAAGGACAGAAGTTTGCCTATGTCGATACAGAGTATATTCTTAGTAATATTCCTTCCTACAAGGCTGCACAGGATGATTTGGAGCGACAGGCCAGTGAATGGCAGCAGGAGGTAGAAACACGCTACCAGGAAATAGACAGAATGTAACGTGAATATCAAGCTGAGAAGGTACTTTTAACCCAGGATATGAAGAAAAAACGCGAAGAAGAAATAATTTCAGCTGAACGGGAGGTTAAAAGTCTCCAAAAGGATTATTTCGGTGAAGAGGGATTACTTTTCAAACGCCGCCAGGAAAAAATTGGCCCCATCCAGGATGAGGTATATAATGCCATCAAAGAAATTTCTAATGAATCGGGTTACGCCATTATTTTTGATGCGGCCAGTGGGCCTACCGTAATGTATACAAA
>DNTK01000081.1 GCA_003508755.1 Bacteroidales bacterium
GGTTGAGACAGATTAATAAGCATGAAAATACGAATCAGAATTTTTTATCCTGGAAGGACGGAAGGCTTACTTTCACCAATCAGGCATTAAAATCGGCTCTCGATCAACTTTCGAAACATTACAAGGTTCAATTTATTTCCACCAATGCATCCCTCGATAGTGCCCTGTTTACTGCTAGTTTCGATAATCTTTCATTGGAAGAAACAATTGAAAACCTGGAATTAATAATGGACGTGGAAGTGTTTAAAGAAGAAGGTGTTTATGTAATTGTGGATTAATGGATACACCCAGATTAGGAACTAATAAACCAATGCTTTTGAGGTTCATTTGAAAAGTTGTAGCTTGTGATCAAATTATGCAGTTGAGGCTTTTTTCCATTATCAAAGTTTTATTGCTTGTATCTGTTCTGCTCAGTGCAATGCCGTCAATTTTTGGACAACCAGCATCCCTATCTGATTCAGTAACCATTGAATTACCTGCTTCAAGCCTGGAAAATGCACTAAGGAAAACCGCCATGCACACCGGAATTACCTTTGCATATCGCAGTGCACTGCTAAAGGGAAAATCGATGGCATCAGTTAAATTTAACGGAACCATCGAGCAGCTTCTTATTAAATTAACAGCGCCTTTTGATTTATGCTATTCCGAAAGAACAACGCAAGTGATTTTACATACCGCCTGCCGCCCCAATCGGTACACCATTTCAGGTTTTATAATCGAGAATGAAAACCAAAAAGCCATACCCTATGTATCAGTAACCACTACCGATTACGCAACTGGAGTAATTGCTGATCATGAAGGATATTTTGAGCTGGCATTGGATTATACAACCACTGAAGACACTCTTATTTTTTCTTGTATGGGATATCAGCGCGATACCATTTATGTTTCTCCTCGGGAAAATGAACCCTTCTATGTCCGGCTATCTCCTCGGGTGTATAAAATAAACCCTGCTATCATCAGTCCTGATATGTATGAAATTCGTAAGCTAGGCAATAACAAGAGCAGACCGGTAGGCTCGCTCTATCTCGACACACATGGCCAGCAGGCTGCATTGTTTATCGAAAACAACAAAAACCAGATTGGAATTATACAAACCGTTGAATATTACATTTCAAAAAAAGGAAATACCAATGCTCCCTTCAGGGTTCGCATTTATCAGCCCGATTCTGCTGGGCTACCCGGCAAGGAACTTACCCAGGACGCCATTGTGGTAAAACCTGATTTGTCTGAAGGGTGGTATCGCATCGATCTGGTTCTTGAAGACATCGAGTTTCCCAAGCAGGGTGCTTTTGTTGCAATCGAAGGAGTTTTCCCCGATGATTATGACTACTACCATGGCAGTGCAGACTTTGTTGATATAAAAGCAACAAAGCAACCCCTGCAAAATGAAAATCTGTTGGCTTATGGTCAGCGACTTGGATACAATCGAAAAGGCCGAAAAGATACCTGGCATTATTCGATGTCAAAAATATGGTTTCAGCTCGAGAAGCAAGCTTTTGGAGTCATGATTTCGGCTACTGTGAAATATGTAAAAAATACTGACAACAATGATCAGGAAAATGAATAATAAAAAGCGATGGTGGGTGCTGATTTTCCTATTTTCTGGAATAACAGCCTTTAGCCAATGTAATTACCAGCTGGTTGAAAAGGCAGCACAGCTAGCGGGCAGTAATACTGTTTTTGTGCGCGACTTCAGGGTTCGCTTATCTGATGCATCGATGGACGATCCTGTTCCATCAGGAAGGTTTCCGGTCTACCTAAACGAAGGTGTAAACTACCGCTTTACCATTGCCAATGCTGTCGAATATGATGGAAAAGCCTGGATTGAGCTTAGCCGCCGCGGACAACTATTTGCCACAAATATGACCGACGACAGCACCTATGTTCAGAACTTCGACTTTTTGTGTGAACGTTCGGCAACCTATCAGCTGCAGGTAAATTTCGGACAAGGGCTTGAAGGATGCTCGGCAATTGCACTTTCGATGATTATTAACGATTCGCTAAACCATATCAAACCCTCCACAATTATTCAAGAAGATAAAAATGATGTAATTTATCTGTGGAGTCAAAATCAAATACAAATTGCTACAACTTTGGGCAAAAACTATGTGGTTCATGCAAATGTATCGCAGGGTAGAATAGAGCAGAAGGGTAGTTTTTTTAGTATATATCCGGAAAATCTTGGGTCACTTGAATTAGTTGTAAGGGTTACCTCTACACGGGGAGAATTTATGGAAGGCGACACCCTGGAATTTGAAGTTGAGTATCCTCCACACCCACAGGTTATCTTGCCAAAACAACGACTCAACAGTATATCACTTCGGGACTTTGTTGGATTTGGCGATATTACATTGCATCATTTCAACGACGAAAAAATTTATGATTTGAAACAGTTTTCGATCTCGACATCACCCTCTGAATTAAACAATGAAATAAGGTACAACACCAGATTATCGCGCAGGCAAATAGAAATGATAAAGCAGTTGAAGCCCGGAGAAAGCTTCTACATTACAAATGTAGAGTTTATCGATCCCGATGGCATCATACACCGTGTACCTGCTCAACAAGTATTTGTCACGGAATAATGCCTTACTTTCTTGCGAAAAGCAAATTGTGTTTGGAAAAAATGGACGAATACATATCTTTGTTTCGTACCGATTAGCACCAGATAAAAATGCCTATAATAACCTCACTCGTTAAATGGTTTAACATCAAGCGTATGGCTCAGATTGACCTGATGCGCAAATACCCATTTAATGTGCAACAAGATATGTTTAATCAGCTTGTTACCAGGGCAGTTGACACCGAATGGGGAAAGCAATACCATTTTAGCGATTTTGAAGGGATTAAGGATTTTCAGGAAGCAGTGCCTTTACAACATTATGAGGATGTAAAGCCCTTTGTGGATCGGTTGCGGGAAGGAGAGCAAAACCTGCTTTGGCCGGGAGAAATTAAATGGTTTGCCAAATCATCGGGTACCACCAGTGAAAAAAGCAAGTTTATTCCGATGAGCAGAGAAGCCCTTGAGCGGTGCCATTTTAGGGGAGGCAAGGACGTACTTGCAATTTACACCAACACATTTCCGGATTCTACCCTTTTCAAGGGAAAGGGCTTAACACTTGGAGGCAGTCATAAGATCGATAATTACAGCAATCAAAGCTACTATGGCGATTTATCAGCCATCTTAATTGAAAACCTTCCCTTTTGGACCGAATTTATTCGAACTCCCAGCCAGGAAGTAGCCTTGCTCGATAAATGGGAGGAAAAGCTTGAAAAAATTGCAAAGGAAACCTTATCAGAAAATGTTACCAGTATTGCCGGAGTGCCTTCCTGGAACCTGGTTATGATAAGGTATATTCTGGAGCACACCGGTAAATCGAACCTGCTTGAACTCTGGCCTAACCTTGAGCTTTTTATTCATGGAGGTGTAAGTTTCACACCCTATCGCGAGCAGTTCGAAAAGCTTATTCCTTCAGAGAACATGAACTATCTTGAAACTTATAATGCTTCGGAGGGTTTCTTTGCTATACAGGATAATCTTGAGATAAACAGCATGTTGCTCATGCTCGACTACGGTATTTTTTATGAATTTATTCCCATGGATGAGTTTGATGCACCGAATCCTGCTGCATTAACCATTGATCAGGTAGAAAAGGATGTTAACTATGCTATTGTAATCACCACCAATTCAGGTCTTTGGCGCTACATAATTGGGGATACTGTAAAATTCACCTCCCTGTATCCTCACCGGCTAATTATTACGGGTCGCACAAAACATTTTATTAATGCATTTGGGGAGGAAATAATTATCGATAATGCAGAGAAAGCATTGGAAACTGCCTGTCAGCGCACCAATGCTGAGATTTCTGATTACACGGCAGGACCCGTTTTTATGTCGGATGATAAAAAAGGCTGTCACCAATGGTTGATTGAGTTTGCCATTGAACCATCTAATCCTGATGAGTTTATGTATAACCTTGATATTGCATTACAGAATGCAAATTCCGACTATGAGGCGAAGCGCTATAAAAATATCACACTTGATAAACCTGTCTTAAATATCCTTCCCGCGGGCACCTTTTATAAATGGCTCGAAAAGAAAGGGAAGCTGGGAGGACAAAATAAGGTACCCCGATTGTCGAACAATCGAAAATATATTGATGAATTGCTAAAAATTGCCGAACTTAAAGACTAAAAGTAAACCATGATGCACATTGCGATAGCTGGAAATATTGGTTCCGGAAAAACAACCCTTGCTGGCCTACTGGCCCGCCACTTTGGATGGAAACCGCATTACGAGGATGTTGATGACAATCCTTACCTCGATGATTTTTATAACGACATGCAGCGCTGGTCGTTCAATTTGCAGGTTTATTTTTTAAATACACGCTTCAATCACATTCTTGAAATCAGAAAGGCAAAGGATACTGTGATTCAGGATCGTACCATCTATGAGGATGCCTTTATTTTTGCACCTAACCTGCATTCCATGGGTCTTATGTCGACTCGCGATTTTGAAAATTACTTCACTATATTCAACTTAATATCCTCACTTATTCAGCCTCCGGATTTGATTATTTATTTAAGAGCAAGTGTACCTACTTTGGTAAGGCAAATTGAGAAACGAGGCAGGAAATATGAAGATAATATTCGAATTGATTACCTGAAAAAGCTTAATGAACGATACGATTCCTGGGCCGAATCCTACAACATGGGCAAAATGCTTGTTATTGACGTAGATAATTTGAATTTCATAGACAAGACGGAAGATCTGAGTGCGGTAATTGACCGTATCAATGCAGAGTTACATGGTTTATTTTAAGCAGTGATAAAGTGCAAAAAAAGCACAAGTGCTAAAGCAATATTAGCTGTTGCATTTGAGAACTTTTGCTCTCTATCCGACAATTTCGCCGACTTTTTCGAGCAGTTCAGGCCAGTCCTGCTCCTGGATACGGGCACCATATTTTTCAATAACCCTTCCGGCAATAAGTGCTCCGATTTGACCACACTTATCAAACGATAATCCCTGGATGTATCCATAAAGAAATCCGGCTGCATATTGATCACCTGCACCAGTTGTATCGAGTGGATTGCAAGGAACTGCACCCACGGTATAAATGGTATCGCCGTTTTTTATCAGCGAACCGTTTTTTCCAACCTTAACAACCGCAATTTTGCACTGCTCTGCTATGATATTAAGCGCTTCGCCAGGTTCTTTTCCGGTGTAAGCTTTTGCTTCTTCTTCGTTCGCAAAAACAATATCAACATAAGCCGGGATGGCCTCTTTTAAAAACACCAGGTTATCTTCAACCACATTAAAACTGGCCATATCAATTGAGACTTTTAAGCCCAGTGATTTGGCAAGTTTAATTGAATGATCAATAAGCGGTGTATTGTATACCTGGTAACCTTCGATGTGGAAAATATCATAACCTTCAAAAGTTTTTTCGGTTATGTCTTCGATGTTTATTTCCGATGAGGCACCCAGGTAGGTAGCAAAAGTACGTTCGCTGTCGGGGCTTATAAATGTATTTGCTCTGCCGGTTTTGCTTTTTCCCTCAAAAAGGATGGTATCGATACCGGCTGCCTGCAGGTCATTTCTGTAAAAATCGCCCAAATCGTCTTTAAACACCGTGCCTACATAGCCACAGTTAATACCCAGACGTGCCAGACCATGTATTGAATTTGCTGCAGAACCTCCTGAAACCAGCGATATATCTTTTCCTCTGAGGAATGCCTCCAATTCGTCAGCATTTTTTTCATCGATTAGCTGCATGCTGCCTTTTGGCAGTTTGAACTCCTTCAGGAGGTTATCATCAGGCATTTGATACAGCAAGTCAACAAGAGCATGGCCCAACCCTAAAACACGTTTCATAGCAATGGAATTTAATTTGGGAGTGCGAAGTAACAAAAAAAAGATGAAAAAATTAAGAAAAGCGCTTGCATAATTAAAACCAAACGCATAGTTTTGCGGTCGCATTTTGCCTCAGGTTATATATCAGAGGGTAAATGCCCAACAGTCTCCCGATAGCTATCGGGATGACGAATACATATATCTTCCTCAGTAGCTCAGTTGGTT
>DNTK01000032.1 GCA_003508755.1 Bacteroidales bacterium
GTTTAATGAAAGATTATTGCAGGAAGCAGAAAAACCCGAAGTTCCACTTATTGAGCGAATAAAGTTTTTAGGGATTTATTCCAATAACCTGGATGAATTTTTTCGTGTTCGGGTGGCTATTTTAAAGCGCATTGCCCAGTTAAACAGAAATAAAATGCTGGATGGAGGGTATCCACTCGACATTCTGAACGAATTACATAAAACGGTATTAAGGCAGCAAAAACGGTTCTCCACGATCTACAATAGCTTAATTAATGAACTGAAGGAACATGATATTCATCTCATTAACGAGAAACAATTAACCGAGACGCAGGGTCTGTTTGTACATGAATACTTTCAGTCTAATGTACGCCCCAATCTAATGCCTATAATACTCACAAAAAACCTTGAATTACCTGACTTACATGATGATGCCATTTATTTCGCCATAGAGTTAATTCAAAAAGAGGACGACAAAATACAACATGCGCTATTGGAAATTCCTTCGCAGCTCAACCGCTTTGTGATATTGCCCGAGGAGGGAAAGAAAAAATACATCATGCTCCTTGACGATGTTATCAGGTATGAGCTGGAGGAGGTTTTTTCGATGTTTAATCCGGATATTGCGAGGGCCTATACTATAAAACTGACCCGGGATGCAGAATTGAATATTGATGATGATCTGGCACAGAGTTATGTCGACAAAATATCGCTGAGTCTTGAGAAAAGAAAAGATGCGCCCCCCGTTCGTTTAGTGCACGATAAAGATTTACCCGACGATTTTTTACTTATTTTACTAAAGAAATTACATTTCTCGAAAGGAGATGTAATTCTCAAGGGTGGTCGATACCATAACTTCAAAGACTTTATGGGGTTTCCAAAAATTGGGCCTAAGAATTTAAACTACCCGAAACTACCGCCAATTCAGCATAAAGATATTGAGAGGGGAAAATCCATTATCTCTAAGATGAAAGAGAAGGATATTTTCTTTCATTTCCCCTATCATTCGTTTATAAATTTTATTGATCTGCTTCAGGAAGCATCCATTGATCCGGATGTGGTGGAAATAAAAATTACTATCTACAGGGTTTCAAAAACCTCGAAAGTGATGAACGCCCTTATTAATGCTGCCCGTAACGGCAAAAAAGTAACAGCCATTATGGAACTCCAGGCACGATTCGATGAAAAGGCCAATATCATGTGGTCGAATCGGTTGCAGGAAGAAGGTGTAAAAGTAATTTATGGCGTTCCCGAACTAAAAGTACACAGCAAGCTATGTCTTATTGTTCGAAAAGAGAAGCGTAAGTTAGTAAATTATGCCTGTATCGGAACCGGCAATTTCAATGAAGATTCTGCGAATGTTTTTGCCGATCATTTATTGTTAACTACTCATGGTGGAATCACTAAAGAGGTAGCCTCCCTATTCGGGTTTTTCGATAAGAACTACAATAAATCCAGACATAGTCATTTGTTGGTATCTCCGTTTTCATTGCGTTCAAAGCTGAACCAGATGATTCAGAATGAAATCAATAATGCCAAAGCCGGGAAGAAGGCACAGATAATCTTCAAAATAAACAACTTTGTCGACATCACCATTATTAAAAAGCTGTATAAGGCTAAGAAACAAGGCGTAGATGTCCAGCTAAATGTACGCGGAATGTTTTCGGCGGTGCCGCAATTCGATAAGCCTTCCAATGCTATTCCTGCAATTGGACTTATTGACAGATTTTTGGAGCACTCCAGGTTATATATCTTTCACAATGGTGGTGACACCAAGATCTACATTTCTTCGGCCGATTTAATGTCGCGAAATCTTGACAGACGTATCGAGGTAGCCTGCCCGATATATGATATGGATATCCAAAATGAAATTCTGAAAATGTGTAATCTGCAGTGGAGCGATAATTCGGCGGCCAGAATACTCGACAATCAGCTCAGCAATAAATTTAAATCCAATGGAAAAAGGGTAATTCGCTCGCAGGTTGAGTTTTATAAGTATCTATCCAGGATACACCAGCATTAGCTTTTGCTGTATTGCGATGTTTTTCGCATGAGAAGGTAAAAAATAGGTTTTTAGTCGTAAATGCTTGGCTTAGTACCACTAAAACCGGCAGCCGATGGCCGCCGGTCTTGCACTTGTCCTTATTGAGAATTACTCTTTTGAGAAGATTCTACACCTATTCTGATTTCCCATAAACCGGAATGTGACTAAGCTGAGTAATGTTTTTAATGTTCGAGTAATCATACTGGTATAATCCGTCAATGCCGATCATTAGTAAGACCTCGCCCAATGGAATTACATCAAATGCATTGATATTGTCGTAGTGAGCAAGTGTGGTATCAATATTAAGTGGATCAGCTGCATCATATATTTTTAGTCCTGCCTTTCCATCGCAAACGAATAGCACATCATTATCAATCCCAAGTCCGTAGGGTTCTTCCATCGGATAGCTTGCTACCAACTTAGGATTTTCTATGGTAGAAATATCAATGACATCCAATTCACTCTCGGTAGCACCGCATAGATTCCCACCCCTGAGTGTAACATAGGCATAATCACCATCAACCACTACCGGATCGCAAGCCTGGGCGTGTCTGAATTGTGAAATAAATTCGGGCTGTGAAGGATCTTGAATGCTGTAAATATACATACCGGTTTGACTGCCGATAAATAGCATCTGTTCATATGGAAAGATGGTTTCAATATTCCAGCTTATCGGAATTGTTTTCTCTTCGACCGGATTGGTTAAATTAGAGATATTAAACAGCCTGAGTGAAGCAGCATCGACAGTGTAAAGGTAATTATCGGCCAATGTAAACCGGGCCATCGAGCCGCCGGTTCCAAAGGACTGATCGCCCCCTGTTGTTCTTGGGGCATTCATACCGCTTTCTAATGCAAAATCAACTTCCCATATCGGATAATACTGATATTGTTGATTGTTCAGGTCAACTTTTTCGGTATGAACAGTTACTTCGTAGCCCACAATAACCCCATTCGACTCATCCACTGTTTCTAAGAATCCAGTCTCGAATTCCGGAATGATGTAGGGGAAAACATTGGTGTCGCGATCAACAATTACTATGTTGTTAATATCGCTAATATCAATCGAAAGCAAATCGACATAACTGTCGGCATATAAGATGTTTCCCGCGATTGCCAGGTCAACATTGCCGGGTATTTCAAGAAACTTAATAATCTTAGGATTTGCTGGGTCTTCATTATCAATAACGTGAATACCTTTCTGATATTCATTCACAAAAATAAAATTATCTTTAAAATACAATTTACCCGATTGTTTAATTTCCTGGCCTTCGGCCACCTTAAATGCGTTGCGTAAATCTTCATAGCTCATATACACAGGAG
>DNTK01000027.1 GCA_003508755.1 Bacteroidales bacterium
TTCCTGTGTCTTCCCCGCCGATTTGTTGAGCCTGATGCGTTCGGTAAAAACTCTAACGGCTTCAGGGTAATTCTCATTCTCGAGGTGCACAAGTCCCAGGTAACCATTTATAATACGTTGCGCATTTACATTATCAAGATCTTTATTTATGCTTAATGACTGACTAAAACTCTCAATGGCTTCATCCAACATTCCTTGTTGCCACTGCAAAGTACCAAGCTTGTTTAATGTAGAGGCCAATTCCCTGCTATTGCCGGCGGCTTCCAGTTCTTCTGCCTCCTTCTGCAGGGATGCAATATCGTTTTGGGCACGAACAGTTAAAAAGGATAAAAAAAGTATGATTACAAGGCTTGCTCTCATTTAACATTATGATTTTCCATGATTGCTCATGAACGATTTTAACATAATGATACGGAAGTGCCGATGATTTTTCAATCATAAAAATGTGATATGCATCACTTCATTCAGGTGATAAAAATCACCACTATTCAATCTTTACTTCAATCGATTCAGTAATCATTTTTGCTGTTGTAATGGTTGACAGGTCGGTATTGATAGAGCCATCTTTTCCATTATAATGCCCATGACCCACAAGTACTAGTTGTGTTGTTTCAGATGTATTTTGCTTTATGGTCGATGAATATACCAACGAAGGTTGGCTTGATGTTTTATAGTTTTCGTCGTCAGGGTATTTATTATTCGTCCAGAATGCATTCCAATCCCAGGGTTGATTTATTTCAAACCAGATTTTAAACTCGTTAGGTGTTTCTTGTGCAAGCCTTGTTTTCAGTAAAAAACTACCGGGAGGTGTTGCTCCAGTAACTGCATCGGGCATGGCTGTTTCCTGAGTAGGAATATAGAGTCCATCAGCTTCCTGGACATTTCTGCTGTGCGACCAAACGGGCAGGGCAGCAGGACGTCGCAAAGCTCCAGGCTGCCATTTACCACTCGATTTATCGCCATGTTCAAATACTCCTTTTCCTATGGATTTTGCGATGTAGAGGGTTTCAATGTATTCATCGTTCATGTCTGTTGTCCAAATTGCCATGAGTGGATGGTTGTGCGCCGTACCGCGCTTAAAATTGACCGTAACCGATTTTCCAGTGTTGCTTTTGTTAGTAACAATGGTATCAGCTGATGGAGCTATGGGAACCTTACTCGTCCCGCAACTCCAGTGGTTGCTTGACAATAGAAGCATTGATGCTCCAAAGAACAATACCGATAGTGATTCAGAAAAGAATATCTTCATTTTTTTACCTGTTAAAATTCAACAATGATACCAACCGTTGGTAATATAGTACCACCACCTTCAGATGGCAGCTCGACAAGTTCGTAGCGCTCAATGCCATCCGCATCGATAAATACATCATCGTATCCTTCTTCAACAAACGATCGTCGAACTAAAAATCCTTGTTCATCGCTTTTGAAATTATAGATGTTTTGAATGTCGAGGTATAAATTAAGCGACCATTTATTAAAGAAGAATTCTTTATCAACACGGATATCCAGCTGGTGAAATGGGTCAAAGCGGAGTTCGTTAAATTGATTAAAATCGAGGTAGGGACCACCCTGTATATCCCAGGCATCTTTTATTGACGATTTGTTATAATCGTAAGGTGTATACGGAGTACCGCCGACAAATCGCCATTTAAAACCAAAATACCAGTTGCCTTTGAATTTTCTTGTTCCGGTTAAATTAAGTAAATGCTTATTGTCCCAGGAAGATGGAATATACTCACCAAAGAATTTGGTTCGCAGATCTTCAAATTCACTGCGTACGAAGGTATAGGCAAGAATTAAATTAAATTTAAAGATACTTTGTGAACGAGCCAGGACTTCAAAACCATATGCTCTTCCTTTTGAAACAGGAATTACGGCTTCGTCACCAAAAACACCGAAGTCTGCAGGCCTTGTCGATAAAGGAATCGAATCCAGGATTGAAAACGGGTAATCCTGGTAGTTTTTGTAGAATCCTTCGATAGAAATAACAGATTCCACGTTGGGATTAAATTCGAAACCTGCTACAAACTGATCGCTTTGTATGTATTTGAGTCCATTTTCCTTGTTCACCAACATATCATTTACTTTGTACCCCATTGAAGTGTAGGGGGGTCTTTGGTAATAACGGCCGGCACTAAAATTGAACCGGGTTTTTTCAGTCAATTGGTACGAACCGGAAAAGCGTGGAGATAATTGTTCGAGCGGATTATTCATTTCCGGTGAATAAGTGCTTCCATCGGCTCGTAATCCGAAAGAAAGGATAAGTCGGTTTTTTAGAAACGGCTGGCTTGCCTGGGCAAAGAATGCGTAATGAAACATGTCTATTTCGGTAAGATAAACCTCTGGAACCACTCCCTCGTTGGTGAAGATATTATTCTGTGTTTCGTTCGTATATTGGGCATAATCACCTCCAAGGCCATAATTTAATTTTGTTTTTCCATAAACCAAACTTCGCTCATAGCGGAACTTGTTCTCAATTTCTGACGAAGTGATATCAAATAGTTTTGGCATCGACTCATCATTATTGATATACTTGTACCCAATATTGTCCAAATGGCTGCGGCTAAGTACCCATGTATCGAAACCATTGCTGTGAAAGTGTTTATAAACAGCACCAATGGTATAGTTCCATTGCTCATTAACAGGAAGTGTGCTCAACAGAAGCTTTTGCTGCGGGGTTTCATTTGCATCCAGATTTAGTTCGAATTGGTCGATTGCCCCAATTCCAACAATAGTAATTTCATTTTTTTCGTTTAAGCGTGTTTTACTTTTAAACTGAAAATCGTTGTATGTGGGTAAAAAGGGCAGCTCCAAAGCTGCAAATAAAAACTGCAGGTAGGAACGTCGTGCCGAAAAAATAAAGGTTGTTTTGTCGCCAACTGGTCCATCAAGTGTCAGTGCTAAGTCCGATGAACCCAGGGAACCTTTGAAATTAAGTTTCTCTTTGTTTCCATCAACCTGTCGCATGTCGATAACAGAACTCAATGTTTTACCCAGGTTGGACGGGTATGCGCCGGAATAGAAGTTTATTTCCCTTACAAAATCTACATTAATAATGCCCACTGGTCCGCCGGAAGAACCTTGTGTTGAAAAATGATTGATGGTGGGTATCTCAACTCCATCGAGGTAAAAGCTATTTTCGTTCGGACCCCCTCCTCTTACAATTACATCATTTCGGAACGAAACACTTGAGGCTACACCAGGCAATGACTGGATGACTCTTGAAACATCACGGTTTCCACCGGGATTTTTCTCGAGTTGTTCTATGCCAATACGTTGCAATGACAAAGGACTTTCTTCTTTTTTTCTGAACGGGGATGCCTTTACAACCACCTCCTCAATTTCAATATCAGTTTCTTCCATTGTAATTTCAACAAAGGCAGTATTGGCATTTGTTACTAAAAATTCTTCCGAGAGGTATTCGCTAAAACCTACCGATGAGGCAGCGATCTGCACATAGCCCGGTGAAACACCTATAAAAAGAAAGTTTCCATCCAAATCACTAACCGTACCAATACTGGTTCCCCAAATAATCAGAGAGGCAAAAGGAATCGGTTCGTTTGTTTTTTGATTTACTACTTTCCCTTCGATGCGTCCATTGTTTGCCGGCTGGCTAAAAACTACTACAGAAACCCACAAAAGGAGGAACGAAAAAACGGCTGAGGTATTCTTCATTTCATTATAATTCTATGCACAAAGAACAATTCACTTACCATCATGTTCAATCGTTATAAGTAAGAAGTTAAACAAAACTATTTCGCTCAGCTTTAAAACTTATCCCAGGTAGCTGTTTTTCCAGCTGGATAGATTCTTTAA
The DNA here is from genome assembly GCA_003508755.1 of Bacteroidales bacterium. GTDB lineage: Bacteria > Bacteroidota > Bacteroidia > Bacteroidales > UBA10428 > UBA10428. The sequence continues at coordinate 3,817 of DNTK01000027.1, forward strand.
ACAATTTGTCCCTGAATTGCTGGTGCTTATCGGTATCCGGATTAAATGGTCTGTGGCTAAACGATTTTACCAGTTTTTCTACCCTTGAATAGTATTGAAGGGTTTGGGTATCGAAAAAGGTGTTTTTTACCCGATCCCATAAATAGTTTACAGCAAACTCGCTCGGATGAAGCATATCGGCGGCATAATACCTGTAATCGCGCAGTTCATCCATAAATATTTCATAAGAGGGGAAGTAATACGCATTTGAAAACTGCGATTGCAGTTGTCTTATTGCCAGGTGCAATGCTGCCTTACTTCGGGTATTTTCTATTGCACCATCTTTCCAGTGGCGAATAGGGCTAACCGTAAAAACAAACTGAACAGAAGGGTTTATGGTGAGAAGTTTCCTTAAAACAGGTGCTAAAACAGCAGCAGTTTCGCTGGGTTCAAGAAACTCACGGTTAAATTCTCTGGCGGGTATTTTATGGCAGTTGGCAACTACTCGGCCCGTCGAAGCCAATTTGTATATCCACGATGTACCAAGAGTTAGCATGATAACATTGGCTTCAGAAATTTGCTCTTTTGCTTTTAAAAACCGTGCATTTATATTTTCTAAACAGCTTGTTTTATCTTTTGCAGAGAAAGAAGTGTGATGGGAATAACTAAACCATAGTTGATGATGGTAATGAAGATCGTCATCGGTAAATGTTTCTTTTTCGGAAAGCAGCTTTATGGCTTCTGCAATAGAGGCAGGGTTGTATAATACTCCAAAAGGGTTTATGGTGGTGTTAAATTTAAATCGATGCAGTAACGCACCTATATTATCGGAGAAACAGGATCCAAAAAGTGCTATATTATCGGAATATGAAATGTTAAATTCAGGAGCAGGGATTTTAACAATGGTTTGTAAATCAGGCATTACATTTAACTATTAATTCGTTTAACAATTGCATTAACTTTAAAAACACTTTATCACTTTCAATATCATTATGTAACTCGTGGTATCCACCATCCCATTCGACAAAGGTTGTTTTATCACTGGCGTTGCTAATGAATTCTCGTGAAGCTTTGTACGAAGTAACCTGATCGGATGTACCATGCATAACAAGCAGCGGAGCATTTATTTTATATATACTTCGCTTAGCGACCTTGCCCTGCTCAAAAGCTTTTCTAAAAAGGCCAAGCGATAATTTATCATGGATAAGCGGATCGCTCTTGTACATGTGAACTTCTCTTAATTCCCTGGACATATGTTCCGGTTTAATACCTGAACGGGCAACCACCCAAGGCATAATTTTACTCAAAAACAGCGCCGAATTAAGTTTTAATACCGGAGGAATGTTGGTGAGCTCGAACCAGGGTGAGGTGAGTATGATGCCACATAAGTCTGTTGTATGCATAATAGCATAATTGGCAACCAGGTTTCCCCCCATGCTATGGCCGTACAAAAATAATTGTTGATTTTTAAACTCGTCTTTTCCCTTTTCAATTAATAAATCAACATCATTAAGCAGTTTGTGATAATCACTTATCTGGCCGGGCTTACCGGGTGTTTGTCCGTGACCCCTAAAATCGAAAGACAACACAGATATTCCCTCCTCGACAAGTTTTGATGCCCATTTGGCATAGCGTGAACTGTGTTCGCCCAATCCGTGAACAAGTAAAATAGCAGCCCTTGAGTTCTTTCCGGCGTCCCACTTTTGAGCAAATAATTCTTTTCCATCTCTGGCTTGCCATTGAAACTTCACATGATTAAGATTATACTCTTTTCGCAGGTTGCTTTGTAGCATCGCACTGAACTTTTTTATGCATTAACTTTGTACCATTAAAATACTAAAATAGTACAACTAATTTATCATCATACAAAACAAAATTAGCTAAATGCAGCAAGTAATACAAATAGGTACAAACAAGCAAAATGGATTATTCGATATAACCCAACAGGTAAATGACATAGTTAGCAAATCGAACCTTAAAAGTGGATTTGTGAATGTTTATGTGCAGGGTGCCACCGCCGCCATCATGATCCAGGAAAACTGGGATCAATCGGTTCAAAACGATGTGGTGACATTCCTTAAAAAACTTATTCCTTCTGGTGTTTGGGAGCATGATGCCCAGGATAATAATGGAGATGCCCATTTAAAAGCGGGACTGATTGGGCCGAGTGAATGTATTCCTGTAATCGATGGAAAACTCGGATTATCGACTTGGCAAAATATTTTTGTGTGTGAGTTTGATGGACCAAGAACAAACAGAAGTATCGTGGTAACCCTATTTAGCAGTAACGGGTAACTTATTTTACTTCCATATTCTTTGGCAATATTTGGTTGCTACTCCCTATTGAGAAACTATTTATTGGAGGACCAACAAGTAATTAGGTTTCCAAAATTCTATTCGCTATAATGTATTGCTTTGATTGCTGAAATGAATTTAATCAAGGCGTTTGCCCGGATTTATTTGGGCTCAGAATGCCTGACTCTGATCGATGCCATCCGGTTGAAAAAGAAATATATGGTATACTTGTTCGAATGCTCAAAATAGGTATATAAATCTCTGAAGAATTTTTATCTTTATGTAGGATCAGACGTACTGAAGGGTTAAAAGCTTCATGAAAACTGCTCTTCGGATAATACAAATGGCACAGTGGGACACAGCATTGGAACAAAGAATTTTTAGGTCAACTAAAGTTTAACAGATCATAAACTGAACGAAAGCAAATCTTCAATTCCGCAGCATATTCGAAATGTTGGTGAAATAAACACCTTACCTGCTATGGATTAGCAAGACTTAATATATTCAGTTGTAATTAAAAATTGAAATTAAAACGCAAGCATATAGCACATTTTATTGTTGTGGTAGTTATTTTTCTACTATTACCCATGCAGCTGTTTGCTCAAAATCAGGAACATATTGTTAAAGCTGCCTACCTTGAGAAAATAGCAAATTATATTACCTGGCCGGTCGATGAAAATCGTGAAATCGACGACATATTTACAGTTCTTGTTGTTGCGGATAAAGAGTTATGCCGGACCATCGAGCATGCATTTAATTCCAGAAAATTAAAAGGGGAAAAGGCTAATGTTGTTTGTTCTGAGCAGGTTACCGAACTGAGGGATATCGACTTAATGATTCTAATGAGCCAGAGGACAAAGGATTTAGATAATGCAATGCAATTATGCAAGAAGGATAGGTTTTTACTAATAACCGATGCGGAGGGATTTGCACACAAGGGTGCCCATGTAAACTTTTTTATAACGGAAAGGCAAACCTTGCATTTCGAAATGAATAAAGAAAGCCTCGATGCAGACGGTTTTAAAGTTGATTTCTTGCTGTTGGAGTTTGCCAAAGTAGTTAAAAACTAACGATGCAGTTATTTAATAACATATCGGTTCGACTGAAAATTGTACTTTTAATTACCACAATAAGTGGTGTTTCAGTTATGCTCAGTTTGGCGGTGAACCTAACCACAAAAATTGTTGAAACAAAAAACGAATTTCGCTCCGATGCCATTAGCGAGGCAGTGTTTATAGGCGATTATTGTGTTATGCCCATTGAGTTTAATTACCCCGAAAGAGCGAAAGAGGTACTTCAGGTGCATGCCAACAAATCAAATATTAATTGTGCTTCGGTATACACCCAAAATGGTGAAATTTTTAGTGCGGTTTGTAAAGGAAAGCAAGATATTCCGGGTGAAGTAGAGGTGAAGAAATTATCGGTACAATTTTCCGGTAACGAACTAAGTATAATACAGCCCATTTTGCACAATGGGAAAAACTATGGTGCAATTTTTATAAATTATTATACCGGCTTAAAGGCAACTATTATAAAACAGCTTTTCACTGCACTTCTTATTTTGGCTATTATCGTTCTATTATCGTTTGTACTTGCTTTACATTTTCAGCGCTACATTTCAATGCCAATTTTACGTTTGGCACACAAAGCCTCTGAAATATCAAAAGATCAGAATTATAAAACCAAAATCGAAAAAACAAGTAATGATGAAATAGGTCTTTTATACGACCGGTTTAATCATATGTTAATGGCTATTAATACACGTGAACAAGAACGTGATGATGCCACAATGGCCTTGATTCGAAGTGAGGAGAAATTTAGAAATATTTTCAACTTTAGTCTTGATGGTATTTTAGTAACCACCATGGACGGGACTATATTGGAAGCAAGTAAAATGGCCGGGGATATTTTTGAACTACCAGCAAATGAAGTGTTTGGAAAAAATGTGTCCGAATTAATGCCAGAAGCATATTTGCGCCAGCGTGTGAGTATACTTTGGAATCTTGAAGCAAAAGGCGAGTACACCTTTGTTACCCGGTATACGAATAAGTTAGGCAAGAAATTGCATCTTGAGTTCAGCTCAAAAATTATTAACCACGATGGCAATAAGTCCATACTTTCACTTATTCGGGATATTAGCAAACGCGTGAAGGCAGACGAGGCACTACGCGAAAGTGAAGAAAGGTACAAAAAGCTGGTAGAAAACTTTCCAAGTGCAATTGCTCTGCATCGTGACGGCAAAATTGTTTTCGTGAACGATGGTATTAAATCAACTCTTATGGGTAGTGCCAAGAAGGACTTTATTGGCATGGATTTTATGAGCCTTGTTCCTGATTCCAATAAAGATGCAATTAATACATATTTTCAAAGCACGCTTGAATCGAACACAACCTCTCCGGCCATTGAGGTGAAGTTAAAGAAACTTTCCGGCGAAATAATTGATGTAGAGTTATCATCAATTCCTTTGTTTTTTGGTAAACAGAAGACATTGTTGACTGTTTTTAAAGACATATCCTCCCGAAAGCAAATAGAGGAGGAACTGGTTGTTGCACTGAAGCAGGCCGAAGAAAGCGATAAACTTAAATCATCATTTCTGGCAAATATGAGCCATG
>DNTK01000312.1 GCA_003508755.1 Bacteroidales bacterium
ACCATTCCGCTTGGAACACCTAAACACATAAATGTATGAGGTGTAACACGGATATCAGCTAAATCGGCATTGGACGAGTTGCGCTCAGCTTTCAACCAAACAGTAGGATCTTCGGTTTCATCAACCTGGTAATTATCGCTTACATTGTATCCGGGACGGTATAACTTCATTTCGGCAAGCACTGTACCCGCAAACCATGGATAAAAGGAGTTAGTAGTATCACCAATAATTCTGCTTGCAGGATTACTCAACAAATCAAATGTTTGTGTTGAAGCCATGTCTCCATTTGCTGAAATAAATGCTGCTCCATTAAGTGTTAGTTTTGGTTCAGCAACAATATCGCCATGCATGCTGTAAATCACAAAATGATCTTTACCATAGGTTGAAGCCATTAAGAAGTTATCACCAATAAGTGCAGCACCGGTAACTTTTCTGTATTTTAAATCGAAAAGCTTACGCCCTGCAATTTTGTTTTCGTTAACTGTTACTAACACAGCATCACCACCATATGCACGGGTGAATGTAATCAGGTATTCTTCCTCCATTCCACCAGTTTCTTCAGCATTCTGTGTAAAAAGAATATCGCCTCCCCTGAATTTTACTTTGCGTCCGACGATATCCAGATCATCTTCGAAATAATCTTCAGACTCATCTTCGCCATAAGTTTCAACAAAATCAGAAATGTTTACAGGAGAAACATATCTGGAAATTCCTAATACTGAACCATCAGGTAATTCCCAAATGTTGGCATCCGAATTCGCACCAGTCCCATGGATGTATAGGAAACCAGAAGAACCAGCTATGAACAAACGATCGGCCTGATCATAGTCAACCTGTGTAATTCTAGGTCTTCTGCCATACTTGTATGTAAAAGTTTTTACAAGGGTTGGATCATCGGTATTAACCAAAGTAATTTTACCATTGCCATTTCCAACAACCGTTATCCAGTTTTTGTCTGGAGAAACAGACATATGACTGTGACCGCTTACAACCGCAAAGGGAATTAACTCTGCATCGCCTTGTAATCCCTGAAAGTCGTACTCCACTTCGTAAATATTGGCATAACCTGCACGGTTATCGAGAAGGAATGTGCGCTGAAAATAGGGCATTCTTTTAAGCTCAGATGTGTTTTCATTTGAAAAGTCAAGATTCTCTTGCTGAGAACAAGATGCAAATAGGAGCGCAACAGCTCCTATTGCAAGTAATAATTTTTTCATGATATTATGTTTGATTGAATTTAGTTCTACAAATATATTTACCGAAACGGAGGGTTGAAAGTAAATTGTTATGAACGAACAAATTCCCTTGATTAACAAATTAAAACTTTAAGCAAGCAATAAAAATAGAGGCTGGAATTATCCAGTCCCTGGAAAACCTCAAGTAAACCCGTGAGAATCTTTCTGTAAAAGATTGTAACATCTAATTAATAACCTTAATTACATAGTTATTATCGGCATAATGAAGAAGGACAAAATAAATTCCTTTTTGACTCAGAATGATAGATTTTGTTGTACCTCCTGGTTCAATTTGCCAGTTGTTGGTGCTAATCAAATGCCCCATTTCGTTGTATATCCTTACCATGACCAGTGTAGTGCTTTCAAAATCAAATTCAATATTTAATTTATCGATGACCGGATTAGGGTAAACCCTTACAAATGAATTGAGTACTTCTTTTTTGGATACAGCAGCCAATGTGGTAAAACTTTTTTCATTTGCAAATGGTGATCCTATAAAACTATTGTCGATGGTTTGCACGCTCCAGTAATAGGTGGTATTTGGTTGCAAACCGAAGACCATATAATCCAGGCCGTGTCCTGCATTACCCTTTTTTGGCACTTGCCTGAAGCCATTGGCCAGTGAAAGGGGTGAGATAATATCTGTTCCACCAGGTGTTGTTCCCATGCGAAGGTTGTAGGTAAGTCCGGGTTCAGCTGTTTCATTATCGCTTCCCGGTAGCCATACCAGATTAGCCTTATCCTGGTAGATATCTTCCAGTAAACCATGTGGTGCTTCCGGAGTCGTATTTTTTGCGGTTCGATCATTTCTTACAATCATACTCATCGGACTTTCATCACCAAATCCGGTAACTACTAAATCTAAATCCTTGTCGTTATCGTAATCGCCCCATGCGGCAGCACTTCTGCCTAAATCAGGCAACCCTGTTTCAACTGCGGTAAAGGCAAAGCCTTCCGGATTTTCATATAGTACTGTGTGGGTTTCAAATCCAACCTTAGTGCCGGAAAGAAACAAATCCAAATCACCATCATTATCATAATCGCCCCATATTACTGCACCAGATTGAATATCCTGAATGTATGCCAGTAAAGAGTAAGACCAAATATCTTCTGAGCTATGCTCCTCGCACCTGTAAACGCAGGAATAGGCCGAATCAGAATTAGTTGACAACATTACAATATCCATATCACCGTCCATGTCATAATCGCCGATATCTGCTGAGTGACCATCGACCGTGTTAAGCACAGATGTTAAAGTATTGAACTCCATGGAGTCGTTCCGATAATGCGAATTGCTTCCTTCCCAACCTGAGCTAAGAATATCAAGATCATTATCTCCGTCAAAATCGCCCCAGAGTGCCACCGTATTCCAGATGCCCTGCATTCCAAAGTTATTCCAGGTAAACTCATCGGAATTTTTGATATTATTGATATAAACACCATTATAGTTAGAGCCGCCACCCTTGCCATTTAACAGGAGATCATAATCGCCATCGTGATCAAAATCGCCCCAATCGACCGAGCTGCTTGTCACATCGTGCAAATCATAGCCTGTTGTTACGAAGTTACCACCCTCTTGTTTGTAAATCATGGTGTAATAATTGACTGTTTCACCATCCAAGGTTCCGGTAATTATGAAATCAAGCAAGCCATCGTTGTTATAATCGGTCCATGCGCAGGATTTATCAGAACCTGCCGAAACACCCTGAATCGGTATCTCAGAATCAACCAGTGTTCCATCATCGTTCCGGTAAAGTTTTGAAGTATGGTTTTGTCCCGTACCTAACCAACCTGTCATTAATAAGTCTAAATCACCATCGGCATCGTAATCGCCCCAGGCAACCGAGGAATGTGAAACACTGTCCAGCTCCATATGGGTTATATAAAACCCTTCCTGCAGCAAGGCAATAGTAATAAAGACCTTGGCCGTATCATAGCCTCCATTTCCATCGGTTATGGCATATCTTATTGTATCGTAAGGTAACTGATAACCAGCAGGATTATAATTGAATGCTGTATCACCCAGCACGAAAACAGTTCCTTGCTGAGGATCACCCACCCAAACCATTGAAAGCTCATCTCCATCGAGATCGTAATCATTCTCTAAAGGTTTTATCATAATGGTGGTATGGGTAACTACTGTATCATTCACTGCTACCGGCGGGTTGTTTCCTTCTTCAAGAATAGTTACAATAAAGGTATCGCGGGCAACACCAGCATACAGATCAGTTGCTGAAGCAACAATGGTAGCCTGACCGGAATAATCCGCATCGCCCTGAATTTGTAAAATATTCCCGGATAAAGCAGCAGCAATGGAGGGATTATCGCTCACCACGCCAAATTCTAATTGGTCTCCGATATCATCATCTTTAAATATCGTATCAAGCATGGCAATTTCAACAATACCCGAGTTTATTGGAATTGTAGTGTCTGGAATGGGAATATCTACATAAGGAAGTGTATTTTCAAAGGGTGCGTACTCATCTGCTCCTATGCTGGGTGTGTTCAAATCTCTTAAGTCTCCATCTATATC
>DNTK01000325.1 GCA_003508755.1 Bacteroidales bacterium
AAAGAATATCTGCGTTTAAGAAGAAACTTTGGCAACAGGTAATCAATGCAAAAGTATACCGCCATCATTTTGCCGGGAAGCAGAACAATTTCGCTCATAATTAACTTTTTATAATTACCCATGGACGATCCCCAGAAAAAACCAAAGAACAATACGATTCCTGCCCAGTATAAAATATGCCTGAGGTAGCGATTACCAAGAATTCTTCCCCACCAGGTGTTCAGGTTAAATATGGCTTCTGCGGTCTGTGTCATTTCACGGTCTTCATATAGGCATTCACAACCCCGTCTTCCGAAAGTTGTGGTGGTGCAATTTCATGGGAGTTAACACATAAACCGCCTAGTATGTGACCATAGGTTAAGCAAGTCTGCGTTGGCAGGTTTTTGCAATGGGCATACAAATAACCAGAGAAAAAAGCATCGCCTGCGCCATTGGTATCAATTACTTTGTAACTATCAATTATGGGTGAGTCGTACCACTTTAGCTCGCTGGTAAGTGCCGATGCACCTTTTTTACCGTGCGTGCAAACTACAAGCTTTTTGTTTCGGCTCATGATGTCTTGCATGGTTGATTTGTAATCGCTAAGGTTATCGGAGCTTAAGAATACATAATCTGCAGCATCAATAAAATCTTCATGATAAGGATTGCCCTCGTTATAATCATGCAAGTCGGTCCAGACTTCTTTGTTGTATTTTTTTAGCAAAGGAATAAATTGCCTGGCATAATCGATGATGTTTAATATTACTATGTCAGCATCCTGAATAAGCTTTTCGTATTTTGTATAGTCGATTGGTGGAGTAGATGAAGCACTGGTAATAAAAATGGAAATACGCTCCCCGTTTTTATTCATCAGGTTTACATGCCTTTCGGTTCCCTTGGGATCGATATCCACCAGCTGATTTACCGGTTTCCCGGAAAGGAAATCTCTTATTTGTTTCCCGTAATAATCATCACCGACTAAGATCTGAAGCGATGTGTTAAAACCAAGGTGGCATAAATTGGATGCTTTACCCACACCGGTTGAGCCGGGACCTTCCGAAAAAACTGATTCATGAATGGTTTGTGGCAGGGGTTCAGGAAATTTATCGAGGTAAACGATGGAGTCGTAGGAAGCCCCTGAGATGATAAGAATATTTTTTTTACTCATGGTAGATCTAATATATGCCAAGGTTGTAAAAACCAGAAAGGGCGATTTTATATTTCACCCTTTCTAACATGATAATTAATAAAGTTCAAGTATTGTAGCTGACATTGCCGGCACATTCATTTTATCCTCGATTCCAGTTTTTTCACCAGAAAAAATATCTACAGCCTCCGAATGTTTATTTAAAACTTCATTAAATCGGGCTGTTTCCAGTTCGATGTCTTTGTTGTTCTTATTCAGAACCACCATAAGAGATTTATCACCTGCTTTTCTAAAAAACACATATACTTCTTCACGGGGGATGAAGTGAATAAGTTCGCCACTTACAAATTCGCTGTTATTCTTGCGCCAATTTAGCAGGTGTTTTAAGTAGTTGAAATACTCGTTTTGTTCCTCATTTCTACCACTTTCTTCGAAGGCATCCGTTTTATCGCCTGGCCATCCTCCTGGAAAATCTTCACGATGTGTTCCGTGATTGTAGGGTTGCCCCTCAACACCGGTCATAAGAATTTCATCGCCATAATATATTTGCGGTATACCTCTGGTAGTCAATAGAAATGCAGTTACCATTTTCATTTTGTCTAAATCTTTTCCAAGAATATCATACACACGCTGTAAATCGTGGTTATTAATAAATGTCATGTTTACCGCGGCATTGGAATATAGAAAATCACTGGCGATAACCTGATAAACTTCGTGAATTGATTTATCAGAAATAAAACATTCCAATGCATAGTACATAGAAAAATCAAATACAGCAGGCACATGTGATTCATAATCGCCGGGTCCATTCTCCTGCCAGTAGGCAAGTAATGCAGGGTTGTTGATCCATACTTCTGCCACAATATACAATTCGGGGTATTCCTCACGAATCTCTTTAGCCCAATCGGCCAGCATTGATTTATCGTTGTACTGGTAGGTATCAAATCTGATGGCATCGATATTAGCATATTCGAGCCACCATGTAACAAATTGTTTCTGGTACTTTGCAACAAATGGATTTTGTTGATTCATATCAGGCATAGTGGCATGAAACCACCCTTTAATCATGATGTCTCTGTCGGCCTTTGAAGCATGATAATCGGGTTGTGTTTCGCCTACAAAATGAGTTTGTGTGTACTCATCGAACTGATTTAGCCAGTTGTGCATTGGCAATTCCTTTACTAAATAATGCTCGGTACCCACCTGATTAAAGACAATATCGATAACCACCTTGATACCCCTTTTATGGGCTTCTTCAACCATTCGTTTATAATCTTCGTTGGTTCCCAGGCGAGGGTCGGTCTTATAGTAATCGGTAAATGCATAACCATGGTATGAAAACATGGGCATGTTATTGTCCTGAAAAGGAGTAAGCCAAATAGCTGTTACACCAAGGTCTTGAAGGTAATCAAGCTTACTAATAATTCCTTCCAGATCGCCACCGTGCCTGCCATAAGGTTCTTTTCGGTTCACCTTATCCGGGTATCCCTCGATATTATCATTTTCGGTATTGCCATTGGCAAACCTGTCTGGCATTATCAGGTATACTACATCTTGGGGTCCCAGTCCCTGCTGGCGGTTACCCGCGTTGGTTCTGGCTTGTATCTCATATAAAGTTGTAAATTCTTCTTTATCGTTTGAGAATCGAATGGGCATCTTACCCGGTTTAACATCACTTCGGAGTGTTAAGTTAAGTAGCAGATAATTTGGATTATCGGGGCAGATAAAATTGCCCAGGGTTACACCTTCGTATTGTATTTCCGGTGTATACCGGCCAATATCATCCCCTTTAACAAGCAACTGAAGTTCAGTGTTTTTCATACCTGCCCACCAATTGGGGGGATCAATGCGTTCAATTACATCACTTGACTGACATGTGGCTGAAAACATCCATGCAAATGACAGAATTATACCTAACAATAAGTGTTTCATAGTTATATGTGTTTTAGCTTTCATAGAGTAAATATATAATAGCATCCTAAATAAAACGAATACACAATATAGATTTCAAATATTCAGGGACAAACTGCAAACGAAAAATTATTTATGGTGAAATAATCAATGCAGATAGCTTACTCAATGTTCTGGTTTTTAGGAAAAATATTCACGATCTTTAGGGTATGAATATTGTTAGCTTGTCATACTACCAAATAAAACGATTAAAATCCCTAGATATGAAACTAAAACATGTTATTCTGGCACTATTTCTTTCCCTGTTTTTTGCGGCATCGCTCAGTGCACAAGCCGAAGTGGGAGAGTTGCAACTATCTTCTGATACCACGGAGACCGACTCTGTTGAATACGAGCTGATTGTTCTGGAATTGGGTTTCGACAACTACCTGATTTCGCAACCACCCAAGGAGTTTTACTCCGTATCTTACTATAAAAACTGGAACTACCAGTACACCATTGAATGGAATGCGAGGTACCGGACAGGTCCAAACCAGGAGCTGTTCTTGTTTGAGATTAATTATGATAAAACCATTGACTATGGGCTCGAACTCGAATACAAACTTTATCATTTTTACCGCTTTTTTGAGAAGAAATATAACATTACGTTAGTTAACAGGGGCAACCGGCCTTAGGAAAATTTCAGCTTTAATTAACTCATTTTTGAATATTTATTTATAACTTAAATTGAGTTAATGGAGCTGAAAACCATTATAAAAAACCTTCAGGGCGTAACCGAAAAGCCTTATGAGTAGGGGAACAAAAACCTATTTTTATGATTATTTCTATCTTATTAATTCTAATTACAATCGCTCTGGTAGTTCTGGAATTTATTGCCTGGTGGAAAATTTATGTAAAAGCTGGTAAACCTGGATGGGCATTTATTGTACCCATTTATGGAACTCTTGTATTACTGGAGATAGTTGGAAAACCATGGTGGTGGTTGCTACTATTTTTAATTCCCGGATTAAATTTAATCTGGATTATCTGGATGATTAATCTTTTATCAAAAAGTTTTGGTAAAGATGTAGGCTTTACTTTAGGCTTGATATTTCTGGGTCCCATATTCATTTTAATTCTTGGATTCGGTTCTGCTAAATACGTTGGTGCCGCCGGAAAATAATTACACACAACATATTCTAAGAAAAGAGGAGTTTTTGCTTCTCTTTTTTTATATTCAACAATCACTTCAATTGCTTGTTATTTAAGTGGTAGATAGGTTTTCTGTCGGTTGGTATCCATTAACTACCAAGATATTTTAGGTACTAGTTCTGTATTAATGGCAGGAAACACGTACATATACTAATTTAATTTTCTGCATATTTGCATAATTATATACATACTTCATGCTAAAGGGGAATAACGAGAAGACAGCCATTTTAACCGAAAACGTTTCGTTAAGTTATGGCACATTAAAGCAAGAAATCAATAAGTATAGTAAGCTTTTTGATGATGTTTCAGGAAGCAGGATTACCATCTTTTCCGAGAACAGGTTAGAGTGGATCTATGCATTCTATGCCGCTTGGCAAAATAAAAATGTTCCTGTACCCATCGATTATATGTCAGGTATCGATGATGTGGCATTTATTC
>DNTK01000577.1 GCA_003508755.1 Bacteroidales bacterium
GTCCTCTTGATATCGGTATTGACCGGGGTGTTTACCCTCAGCCAAAAACCTTTTTAGTAGGATTACAAATCGGATTTTAATCAAGACCTTAAGAATTTAAATTATGAATAAGATACATTTTAAAATATTGGTTTTTATCGGCATTGTGGCTATGCTTCAAGCTTGTGTCGATGATTTTCTCGAGCTGGAGCCTAAAACCAACCTACTCGAGGCAAATGCTTACAAAACTGAACAGGATGCCTTCCTGGCAATGACAGCAGTATATGATGCACAGCATGTATTTAACTGGAATTTTGTACCCATACAATCCGATATCTTTTCAGACGATGCCTTTACCGCCGGAGAACCAGGCGGGGGAATGGGCCAATGGCAGGATCAGGAAACCTCCCTGCTTGACGCGGAGAACGGAGCATCCCGGGATTTATGGAACCGCTGTTATTCAGGTATTTACCGTGCCAATTTTTACTTTCTTAAGGAAGCTGAAATTGCCTGGGAAGACAATGCAACTAAACAACGCATGCATGCAGAGGTATTGGCACTGAGAGCCTATTTTTATTGGGATTTAGTACGTCATTTTGGTTGGGTTCCAATTATTGAAAGTTACATATCTGACCCTGAGGCTTATAAATCCATCCCACAATCTACACCCGGTGAAGTTTACGGACTAATTGTACGCGATTTATTGGCAGCCCTGCCTAATTTGCCCGAAGAAGTGCCGAACAGCGAACTTGGAAGAATAACTCAAGATATGGTTCAAGTGCTACTGGCGCGTATATATATGTTCCACGAAGGATTTGCCAAACCGGTTATGGGGCTTACAGACGACCTTACTGACGGCACAACTGTGGTTAATAAGGCTTATGTGAGCAGTGCCATGGATGGTATCATTGGCTCAGGTCGCTATTACCTTTTACCCGATTATAACGATGTATTTGACTGGGCCAATGAAAATAACGATGAGTCGATTTTCGAATGGCAATATTCTGAGAAGGCCATTTCAGGCGATTGGGGCGGATGGAATGTCAATGGGAATTTTTCGGTAGTATTTTATGGTGTTCGCGACCCACAGGGAGATCCAAATATAATGAATGGCTGGAGTTTTGGAACTGTTAGCTGGTCTTTGTTAAATGAGTTTGAGGCTGGAGATCCAAGGCTAAATGCAACAATATACAGTGCAAACGATAGTTTAACAGGCTATACCCGTGGCTTCCAAAATACAGGATATTTCCAGTACAAGTATATGCCAAGGGCAGCTTTTGATCCTACAACCGTTGGGGGGATAAGGGATCATAATTGGCCCATTAATTATAAAGATATGCGCTATGCCGAAGTACTGCTTATCGCAGCTGAGCTTTTCATGGATAGTGATAATGCCAAAGCTACCGGTTACCTGAACGAGGTTCGTACCCGCGCTATGGGACCAGGTGCTACACTTACTTCCATCGACCTGGATGATATTTACCACGAGCGAAGGGTAGAATTAGCCGGTGAGGGACATCGTAAGTGGGATTTGTTGCGTCGTGGACTTACCTACGCCAAAACACAGATTGATGCGAGTTGGGTAATTCCGCCAGAGGCTGAGAGTCCATCTGATTTTGAAGGAAGACAATTTATTACCGATACCTGGGGCATGCTTCCTATACCGGCAAGTGAAATAAGATTAGTAAACGAAGGAATGCTGGTACAGCATGTTCCTGCATTTAAATAGTTAAAAATTCTTATCATACAGAAGCTGGTATATGCCAGCTTCTTTTTTATATACCTGTTTACAAAAAATTGATATCTTTATTGCTAACACTGTCAATATTATCTATGCGCTTTAAAGTATCTCTATTTCTGTTCATGGTATTCAGCTGTTTTCTGGTTTCTTTTTCTTCGGAACATCCCGGTTTTCAGGAACTAAAATTTTCCAGTTTAAGTACACTTGAAGGTCTTGCTCATAATAATGTTGAATGCATAATAAAAGACACTGAAGGTTTTATTTGGATAGGTACACGCAATGGTTTATGCCGCTTCGACGGATACGAAATAAAAACCTTCACCCATTCGCCTGCCGACTCGAACACCCTGTCGGGAAACAGAATATTAAGTATTGCCGAAGATAAATCGGGTTTCTTATGGATTGGCACATACAACAACGGCTTAAACCGGCTGAATAAGACAACGAATACCATCACCCGATTTCCACATTTGCAACATGGAAACAACATTACCAAAATTAAGGTATTTGGCGACAGCAGTATCTGGTTTTGCACAAATTACGGGTTAACACAATATATCCCTGCGGCCGATACCTTCATCCATCGCAACATGCAAAGCAATAATTCAAGTGGTCTGAACTCCAATAATTTATACGATATTCTGGAAACCAGAAACGGAGAAATATATGTTGGTACAGAGCATCAAACGATTCAGCAATTTGATAAAACTAGCGGAGTATTTAAGAATATACCCTATAAAAGAGACCCACGTCTGAACATTGATTACAAAAAAACACTTATCGAAGATAATAATGGTATTATATGGATTACAGCCAATGTACACGGATTGTGTTCGTATAATCCAGAAAATGGTGAATCAGAAATATATACCGAGTTTAACAGCGATTTAACTACCAATATTTTAATGGGTAGCATGGATCTTGATGAATCAGGAAACATTTGGTTAAGTACCGATGATGAGGGGATTATGGTGTTTAATCCCCAAACTAAGGAATTTTATAACATCAAGAAAACAGACTCAGAAAACAGTATTACCAGCAACCATGTGTATACTTTATACTTCGACAACCAGAATTTCCTGTGGGTCGGTACTTTTGATGAGGGCGTCTGTTATTACGATCCAGACCGTTATAAATTTGCCCCTTCGCTTTACAAACCAAATGATCTAACTATACTTAGCGGTAAGTCTGTTATTAGTATTTTCCAGGACTCTGAAGAAAGAATATGGGTAGGTACCGATGGTGACGGACTTTACAGAATCAATGCAGATGGTTCTATCATCGAATATCACCACAACACATCCAACATAAATACCCTTAGCACCGAGGTTATTACCAGCATCAATGAAGATCATCTTGGTAATATCTTACTCGGCACTTATGCTGCCGGGTTTATGATCCTGGATCCTAAAACTAATTTAATAACCCGTATTTATCAGGGAGAGATTGCCCTTGAGCAATTAGCTTCAAGCAGTATTTGGAATATTTTCCGCGACAGCGACGATCGCATTTGGCTGGGGTGTTTGGGAACAGGTCTTGATTTATACGACCCTGATGAGGGAACATTTACAAACTATGGCCCGCAGGCACAGCGTGATGAAAAGATTGACTTCCCGAATGTAATGGCTATCATGGAAATTGATGATGGTGATCTTTGGTTTGGAACAGAAGGCCAAGGAATTTACATCCTGGATCGACAAACACAAAAGTTTCTTCAACTCCCTCCAGACTCTACTCAAACTATTACCACGCAAGGTTTGATAAAGTGTTTTTACCAGGACAAATGGGGAAATGTATGGATAGGAACCGAGGGAAACGGCCTATTTACCTATTATCAGAAATCAAAAGAATTTAGAGAATATACAATTGATGATGGGTTATCCAGCAATATCGTGGAAAGTATTATTGAGGATGCACATGGCTCAATCTGGTTGGGCACCAGCAATGGTTTGAGTGTTTATGATCCCAACACAGAAAAATTCAGAACTTACCTTATGGATGAAGGATTGAGCGGGAACAAGTTTAATCAGAATGCCATGATAAAGCTTTCAGATGGCCGAATTATCAGTGGCACATCCAATGGATTGGATGTATTTGAACCAGAAAAGATTATAACAAACCCAATTCTTCCAAAAATAGTATTTACCACCTTTAAAATCCTCAACCAGGAAGTACACGTTAATCAAATGATAAACGATAGGATTATCCTCTCATCTGACGTAAACTATTGCAAGGAAATTGTTTTAAGTAATCGTGATAAATCATTTTCATTAGCCTTTGCTGCTCTTAACTATACATTGCCCAATAAATGTCAGTATGCCTATAAAATGGAAGGTTTTGACGATAATTGGATCTATACTTCATCTAAAATCCGGTCTGCCACCTATACAAACCTTCCTGCAGGATCTTATACTTTTTATGTAAAATCTTCGAATAATGATGGTAAATGGGGCAACAACCTTCGAAAAATAAGTATTAAAATTTTACCCCCCTTTTATGAAACCTGGTGGTTTAAAACACTGGTTATATTCCTGGTCGTATTAATCATCTTTTTAGGCTATCGCTATCGATTAAATTCTGTGCGTAATACTTTCTTAAAACAACAATTCGAGCAGGAAAAAAAGATTATAAAGCTGGAAAAAGACAAGCTTGACAACGAATTGCAAAAGCTAACTTTCCACATATTGAACCGTAACCGTGAATTAATTGATCAAAAAAACCGGCTATTGGGATTATCCATGAAAGCAAAAGAATCTGTGAGGATAGGTTTACAAAACATCATTTCAAAACTGGATGAAGAATTAAGTGATGACCGTGACTGGAAATACATTGAACCCCAACTCGATAAAGTCTATAACAATTTTGTTTCCAGACTCAAAGAAAAACATCCTGATTTAAACCTTTCAGAGATTAAAATTGCAGCCTATGTGCGCATGAATCTCAGTACAAAAGAGATTTCCGAGTTCATGCACAAAACTACCAGGGCAATTGAAAACGACCGGTACCGGTTAAGAAAGAAGATTGGTCTTGACACCAATGATTCTCTAAAAGCTTATCTAAATGCTTTATAAGTTTTGTGTTTGCTAAAAAAAATCTCCTTATTTAGGTTGTCATATACTTTCGGAAGTATTTCCTAGTATTTTAAACCATATCCAAATGGATACAGCGGTGTGATGGTTGTATCCCAGAAATTGGGGCCGTACTTTCCTTCAAAATCCTCCACCGCTTTTGGCCAGGAGTGAGGCAAAGTACCACTAAAATTATAATCACCAAATAATACTTCTGCCACACCATCGCCTTCGGATCCGGGCAACCAGGCTGCAATAAAAGCATCTGACTGGTTTATTTGCTTCGTAGTAACAAGAGGACGACCCGAAACTAATATGACGATTATTTTTGGTCCTTTACCTGCATATGCATGAATGTATTGCTGATGATTTTCACTGAGTGTAAGTGAATATTCACTTCCTTCCTCCTTTATATCACCAAACATCTCTGCATAAGGTGTTTCTCCAACAACAATAATTGCTACATCGGCATCGAGATGAGGATTTGTACCAAGAGAGTCATATACTACTGTTGTTTGAGCTTTTTGTTGAATCCCCTCCAAAATGGTTGTGGCGCCTGAATAGTTAATTGCAATGTCCCTCCAGCCCTTATAGTTTCCTTGCCAACCAATGGTCCATCCACCCGATTGCAACCCTGAGTTGTTTGCATGCTCACCAACGACAACAATCTTTTCCATGTGCTCATCATCGATGGGTAACACATCATGTTCATGTTTGAGTAAAACCAGCGACTCACGAACCGCTTGTCTGGCGATATCACGATGCTCAGGAGCTCCAATTTTTCCTGCCAGCGTAGTATCCGGAAAAGGATTTTCGAAAAGCCCTAACCGAAACTTTTGGCGCAATATTCTTCGAACAGCATCATCAATTCTTTCCATCGGAACAACACCTGATTGAACACCTTTTTTCAAACTATCCTGAAAGGGTGCCAGATTTCCATCAACGGCCATAACCATATCAACACCTGCATTGATAATATCGTTTTTACCAAATCGAAAATATCCCTGCCAATCGGAAACAACAATACCATCGAAACCCATTCCGGTTTTGAGTGTGTCCGTTATCAGTTCTTTGTGTGCATGCATGGATATGCTATCGATAGAATTAAAAGAAACCATAATTGCTCCTATTCCCTCCTCAACAACGTCTCTGTATGGCGGTAGAAGTCGCTCACTTACTTCTTTCATGGTAAGTGATGTGTTTCCACCTTCTATACCATAATCCGTGGCACCATCACCTACATAGTGTTTGGCGGTTACAAGTACCGTATGGCTGTCAGACAATTTACCCTGGTGCCCTCTGACAGATGCTTTGGCAAATTCCTGAGTCATTTCAGTACTCTCGGAGAAAGCTTCATATACGCGGCCCCATTTTTCATTATAAGGAATGGCAATACAAGGTGTAAACGCCCAGTTAAATCCTGTAGCCTGGGTTTCTAGTGCGGTAATTGCGGCAGTCTTTTCAACTAGCTGAACATTGCCACTTGCTCCCAATCCGATATTATGCGGAAAGATGGTAGCTCCGTTGAAGGTGTTTTGTCCATGAACTGCATCAACAGCAAACAAAAGCGGAATACCCAGGCGGGTTGATAATGCTTTTTTTTGTAATTCCGTAAAGCGCGATTGCCAGCCAGCAGCATCCTCGCCAGGATAAGGCCCATGTGTATGAATTATGGAACCTAAATATTTAGCCGTTATGTCATCATCTACATTGTTATCGAAATGCCTCACTTGCGACATTTGACCAATTTTTTCTTCCAGTGTCATTTGGGATAAAAGTGCTTCAACTTTTCGCTCAATTTCTTCTTCAAAATTAACTTCTCTGGATGAGAAAGCACCAAATAGCACAGTTAAAATAATTACAGCAAGAGTTATAATTAAGATGGGCACTTTGTGGCCTTGTTTGCTTTTTTTGTTCGTATACATCATGATAGATATGGTCTGTTAAGGGGGTGTTTTGTTTTGATTTTTTCAATTCAAGGTATCAATCATTAAATTAATTGCACCAAGATAGACAAAATTATTTACTGTCAGGAGTTAAAATATAACTCGCGACAGCTCCGGCTTCGAGTGAAGCTGAAATGGTTGAATTACCAGCTGTTATATTAAAATCAGTTGCTTTGTTGGATTTGTTCAAGACAATTAGCACTAGTGATCCTGTGTGTGTTTTAAATGCCACATTCGGAAGTTCTTTTAGCATCTTCGTTGCAATGCGCACTGAGCCGGGTTGCACGAATTTAGATGCGTGTGCAACAATGTAATAAGCTGGATTTCGTAAAACGCTGTCTCCATCAATAGTTATTGCACCCAGACAACGTGTGCACCCCCCTTGATCGGTATGGGGTTGTTGATATTTATCAGCAGCCAGGTTCCATTCCAGCACTGTTTTACACCAATTGCGGGTAGCTCCGATTATCAGATTTTCGGTATGCCACTTTAAATCTTCCTCCAAATTACCCGGGGCTCCGATCCATTGTTCCGTAAAATAAAGGTTCTTGTCAGGAAATGCAGTGTGTACCTTCGAGATATCCTCGATATTACCTCCATAGAGGTGGAAGGCAGTTCCATCAATGTAAGGATAGGCTTCTGAATCGGAAAGCACTTCCAGTGGATAATCTATTCTGTCTGCGTTATGATCGTAGATTATAATTTTGGTGTTTAGATTCGCTTTTTTTAATGCCGGCCCCAGATTATTCTTAATAAACATTGCCTGTTGTTCAGCAGTCATATACATACTTGGATTGTTACCCGGATGAAGTGGTTCGTTTTGTACCGTAATCGCATCAATGTGTATATTATTCTTTTGCATTTCCTCTATATAACGAACAAAGTATGTGCTGTAGGCTTCGAAATATTCTTGCCGCAAACTACCACCAATGGCACTTTCATTTGTCTTCATCCACGCTGGTGCTGACCATGGGGATCCCATAATTTTTATTTCCGGATTGATCGCCAGAATTTCTTTTAATACTGGTATCAGGTGAACCCGTTCCATGTCCATGTTAAACTGCTTAAGTTGTGGATCTGTTTTCCCGGGCGGCATATCGTTGTAGGTAAAAACAGAGTCGCTCAAATCTGAAGCACCAATACTTAAGCGCAAGTAACTGATACCAATACCTTCTGTGGCACTAAATAATTCATACAACAACTCTTTTTTGTTTGTAGTGCTCATCTGGTTTATCAGACGTGCGCTACCGCCTGTAAGGGTAAAACCGAATCCATCCATTTCCTGGTAAACCTTTTGTTCATTTATATCAATATTTAAAGTTTTGTCCGGTTTACTCTTAATCCCACTTTCATAGGCTGTTGGCTGAAAAAGTATGGATTCGGAAGGGTAAGTAAGCCATCGTTGGGAAATACTGTATTTCCTCTTTACCGGATCTGGTGAGGTAAAACCTATAAATAACAGCCCCAATATTATCAGGGTGTAAAATTCTTTTTTGTTTGCATTGTATTTTTTCATGGGTTCAAAAATTATGTTCTTAGGCCAATATTACTTCAATACACTTAACTTCCTATAAAACTTTGGTTCTCAAAAACTCTTGCATTAATAATATAATGCACACAGAAATTAGAATAAAAGCATAAACACAGATTTTTAACATGCTTTATTCGCCATGCTATTCCTTTTAAAAGCATAATAAGCTTTTGCTGTTGCTATTGTTCACCATTTAATTAACCGCGTATACTGCTGTGCTTCTGGTTTTTATGCTATTAAAAAGCCTGTTTGAGTGTTTTTAAGTAGTGTATTATTTCGTTGGCGAGCTTTTGTGAGGTCTTTTATTATGTGAATCGTTTAGAGGGTATGTACTTTAGTACCGTTAACTAATTTCATTCACTAAAACCAATACTATTATGAAGAAATTTTACTCCCTGGGTCTTATCCTAACAGGCCTGTTTTTTTTAAGTGCTCTAAACACATTCTCACAGGAAATGGTTGTGGGAGGTGATATGGAAAATGCTGATAGCTGGACAATTGTTGATTTAGCTGCTGGCGACGGACACACCGAAACTTTTGGATATACCGATTACACACCAACCGACGGCTCCGGTGGTTGCTTAAGTATGTCGGGAGCTGGTAACTGGGGCAATGCAGCAGTTTGTCAGCAAATTACTCTTCAGCGAGGGGTAGATTACAAGCTTTCAATGCTGGTAAGAACGATTGACCTGGTTCCGGAATCAACATGGGCAGAAGTGGTTATTACCGATGATATTCCTGCTGATGATGGATATATAACCGGATTCCCACTCAATATGGCATTAAACTCCTGGGATTGCATTGATGTTACTGAAGTTGATGGCGATTTTGCTGAGAACAGCTGTGATGCAAAACTTACTAACCATAATGAAGATCCCAATGTTATCGACGTTCTTAATTTTGCCGGTGAAGGTGATACCACTATTGTGCTGGTATTAAAAGCAGGAGGTGGTGCTGCCTATAACATTCTTTTCGATAATGTTTCCCTGATGACTATGGGAAGCTCAATTGCAACCAAAGAAATCACCAACATTGAGGTGTATCCTACTCAGTTGGCAAACGATTTGAACATTGAACTGGCAACTTCTATTAAAGAAGTAAGAATTATTAATCTTCTTGGTCAGACCACCAACACATTCGGCGATCTAAACAGCACCAAAGTGACCCTGAATGTTTCCGATCTGAACGCCGGGGTTTATTACATCATGGTTACAGACGAAAATAATGAAATCGGAACCGCAAAAGTAATTAAATTATAAGGGTAAGGGTTAATAAAGCTTTTCGGTTTATGTCTCCCTGCACTTCGGTGCAGGGAGCTATTTGCCCACCCACCCACCAGATCAATGACCATACCATCCCATCCATCC
>DNTK01000199.1 GCA_003508755.1 Bacteroidales bacterium
ATATTTAACTTTTCCGATATCTTTTTAATGCTATCAGCAACTTCAAAACATAAATCTTTGCTCTCCACCACACAAGGTCCAGCAAGAAGGAAGAAGTTTTCAGCACCAGCAAGCTGATTGTATAAATCTGATTTCATTGTATTTTGTTTAATAGTGGGGTAAAGGTAGTGATGATGTTTAAATAATGGAAAATGTTGAATGAATAATGAATAATGTTTATATTCTCAACCTCAATCTCAACCTTAATCTAAAATCCATACACCCTATTCTCTCCAGCGCACTATAGCTCACTTTTGGCACTCCTAACTAATACTCATAAAAATCCTTCCACTGGTTCCTAAACCGTTCGATTAATTCTTTCTCACGGGCATTCTGCTGTGGCTGATACAGAATGGATCCTTTTACATCCTCTGGTAAATAGTTTTCAGGCACAAAGTTACCTTCGTACTGGTGGGCATATTTATAATCCTTACCATAGCCAATATCTTTCATCAGTTTGGTCGGGGCATTCCGTAGGTGCAGAGGTACCGGTAAATCTCCGGATTGATTTACCAGCGCTTGAGCATCATTAATAGCCTGGTAAGCCGAATTGCTTTTTGGGGATGTAGCCAGATAAATAGTGGTCTCGGAAAGTATAATTCTTGACTCGGGCCAGCCAATCATGTTCACTGCTTCGAAACATGTTTTAGCCATAAGTAATGCATTGGGGTTAGCAAGACCAATATCTTCAGCTGCGGAAATAAGCAGGCGGCGTGCAATGAACTTAACATCTTCGCCACCTTCAATCATGCGGGCCAGCCAATATACAGCAGCATTTGGATCGCTGCCCCTGATTGCCTTAATAAAAGCCGAGACAATATCGTAGTGTTGCTCACCATTTTTATCATAGGTGGCCAGGTTAGCCTCTATGTGTTTTTTTACCGCCTCATTATTTATTACTATTTTATCATTTCCTTCCTGCACTATTGCATTTACTATTAATTCCAGTAAATTCAATAGTTTTCGGGCATCACCTCCTGAATAGCGCAGGAAAGCTTCATACTCTACAAATTTAATATCCTGCTTCTTAAGTATACTATCGTTTTTGATGGCCCGGTTCAAAATATTCTGCAGGTCGTTCTTTTCGAGATTTTTTAGAATGTAAACCTGGCAACGCGATAGCAAGGGTGAAATTACTTCAAACGAAGGATTCTCAGTGGTTGCGCCAATTAACGTGATAATTCCAGCTTCGACTGCCCCCAGCAGGGAATCTTGCTGAGCCTTGTTAAACCGGTGAATTTCATCGATAAACAGGATAGGATTTGGTGCATGAAAAAATTGCTGTTTTTTTGCCTTGTCAAGTGTTTCACGGACATCTTTAACGCCCGAATGCACAGCATTTAAACTGTAGAACGGCCGGTTTAAGGTATTCGCGATAATTCTGGCAAGGGTGGTTTTGCCAACCCCGGGTGGGCCCCACAAAATAAAAGAGGGAATAGTGCCTGCATCAATACTTTTGCGCAACATAGCATCTTTTCCAACAAGATGTTCCTGGCCAATGTATTCGTCGATTGTTTTTGGCCGCATCCTGTCAGCAAGTGGTTGGTTGGTGACTTGCGATTGTGTCATTCATCCATCTTTTTAGAGCATGCCAAGATAGCCATTATCGCTCAGATTGCCTCAGTTGCTCGCAATCAAATCTAATTTTTTCGCTGGGGCTGAATTGTATTTTTGTTTTCTACGTTATCTTTGTGGTACCTAAATAGATTCCAAATCATGAATTTTAAAGGAAAAGTTGTAATCGTCACAGGTTCTTCATCCGGAATCGGATTAGCTTGTGCGAAGAAATTTACTGCTCTTGGTGCGAATGTAGTTATAGCATCGCGTACCGAAGAACGAATAAAGGCGATTGCTGATGAACTAAGTTGTAAGGGAGTTTCCTGCCTGGCCATACGCACCGATGTTACGATCGAATTAGAATGCAAAAATCTTATCGAGAAAACTGTTGAGAAATATGGTAAAATCGATATTCTCATTAATAATGCTGGTATTTCTATGCGGGCACTGTTTGATGAGGTTGAGATTAGCGTTTTAAGGAAAGTAATGGATGTTAACTTCTGGGGAACCGTTTACTGTACAAAATACGCCTTACCATATATTCAAAAATCAAAAGGTGCCATCATAGGTATTTCTTCAATTGCCGGATTTCATGGGCTACCCGGACGAACCGGCTATTCAGCTTCTAAATTTGCCATGCAGGGATTTTTAGAAAGTGTTCGTATCGAAAACATGAAGAAGGGTGTTCAGGTGTTAATTCTGGCGGCCGGCTTTACATCTTCGAATATTCGAAAAAGTGCACTCGATGCACACGGCAATCCTCAGGGCGAAACACCACTTCCCGAGGATAGGCTGACTCCCCCTGAAAGAGTGGCCGATAACCTGATTCGCTCCATCCGTAAAAACAAGCGAAACCGCATTATGACTACCGAAGGGCAGTTGATGGTATTTTTGCAACGTATTATTCCTCTTTTGGTAGACAATACCATTTACAAGAAATTTAGAAAAGAAGTACAATCACCACTAAAAGACTAATGAAGCACGAATTATATTTCAGGGTACGTTATAACGAAGTCGATCGCATGGGGTATGTGCATCATGGAAATTATGCTGCATATTTTGAAATGGGCAGAACAGAATTAATGCGGCAGTTGGGTGTTGTTTATAAAG
>DNTK01000565.1 GCA_003508755.1 Bacteroidales bacterium
GGAAAAGGATGAAGCATTAAGAAAGGGGAAGTTGCAAAGGGAAGATGTTTTACTTACTACACGGGGTACAGTTGGTAATACCGCATACTATGGGGAATATGTGCCATTTGACCATATTAGAATCAATTCAGGCATGTTAATTTTCAGAACTGAACCCAAAATATTGAATCCAGAATATTTATATTATTTCTTTCAATCAGAAAACTGTCAAACTCAATTCAAGAAAATTATTTCAGGGGCAGCGCAGCCACAATTACCGATTCGTGATTTGAAAAGTGCTAAAATTCCAATCCCAGATTTGAAAACACAAATTGAAATTGTAAAGGCTATAAAAAAAGAACAGGATTTGGTATCTGCAAATGCAGAACTACAAAATATCTTCGAACAGAAAATAAAAAGTTGTATTTCAAAAGTTTGGGGCGAATAATGGATGAAGCTTTCGAAATATTTGATTACCTGCCAATTGAAGATATTGAGGTTAATGGTTACACGAAACCATTATACAATTCTGCAATTGTAACATATGAAAAAGAGGAATACCAGTTTTCGTATTTTGCCATGCATTTAATTTTTATGTCATTCATTTATTCTACGGTATGGAAAATAGGGCAATTTCACAAAGAAAAATATGAAGATTCCTTACTATTCGCTCGTCCATACAATGGTAGCAATGTAGATTTTAAAGAGATAAGTTCTGTATTTGAATATAGTCATCTTCCTGAAAAAGATATTTTTGAGTTCTTTGCATTAATTGACATAGACAATGGGTATATAAAGAGCATTAAAAGATTGATTGATTTTAGAAATGAAATGGCTCATGCAACAGGAACTTTCCAAATTTCATCTGATGACCATTTTAGTGATGCACTTCGTGAATTGTTAAGTGTTTCTTCAAATATTCAGGAGAAAATGAATACAACAATCCGTTCATGGTATAGAGAAGTACTTATAAACTATGCAAAAAATGGATTGTCTGAGAATTATGCCACACCTGCAGATTTTATAACTGAAGTATTCATTAATAACCTGAGCTTTTCAAAAAAGGATTTACAAGTGTGCAAAGACTTTGGGCTAAATAAACTAAAAGACTGGAAAGAATCAGGTCTTTCAAAAGAAGAAATTGCGAGAGTTGTTGAATTTCATAAGTCGGTAAAAGAACAATATGATAACTTGTTTGGAGATGAATAATTTAGACCTCGCTTCGCAGTCATACACATTGGCAAGTTGCACGAGCCAAAGCGCAAACCAAAACTTGCCAAAGAGTATGCCTGCCCAAACGCACAGGAAGATTGCCGACCCTGATAAAACAAAAATTAGTGCATAAAGTGAACGTAACTGACTGAAAATGAACAAAGCCCAGCACCTAACACGGTATATAAAACATTTGGCGGAAAGTGCTAATTTTAAGGGCAGTACATTTAATAAACATAGCAACGGGTTGATAGGGAATAGCTTTGAAATGCCAAACGTTTCATATACCCATCCGTTACCACACATTAAACTACAGATAGATGAAACTTGATGCAATAATTTATGACCTCAAATCAGATTTGTCTGAATTAACAGACCGCTATGAAAAACAACGTAGTGTTTTAAAAGAGACACTTCAAAATTTAATTGACACATCCGCAAATTTTGATAATAATTGGATTGGCCAATGGGCTGCTCAAAATTACAATCACTATAATGATTTCACTAGAGATGGTTCTCCAGCTCAAATTGACGAGGATGGTATTAAAAAGTATATAGAGGATACTTGCGGGAAAAAGTTTCAAGACATTGAAGATGAGATTACAATAGTGATTAAAGCTTTTAAAAAAATCCAAGAAAAAGTTGTGACAGAGCTATCAATAATTAAAGGTGAGGAAAATTTTGTTCCAGAAATAGAGTTGCTTGATAATATTGAAAGTCAAGAATGGGGGTTTACAAGAGGTGAATATGTCACAATGAGACGCCCTCAAAATATAATGACACATGATCCTTTTATTCTTAATAGAGGATTAGATACTCCACCACACCTGAACATTGGAGGAGAATTAATGTCTATGATTTCTACAATAGCTTCATCGGAAAACCTTGAAAAGAATATAAAACGGATTTTAAGACAATTAGAGATTAAGTTATCAATTGAAGATACACCAAGTTCAGATAAATCTGATTTTATTGTTAAGCTCATAAACTCATTTCATATCATCGCAAGACAATTAATTAACCGCTATGACAAAAGAGATTCTCTTATTATAAATGATGAGTATGATGTTCAAGATTTGTTAAACTCATTATTGCACATTGAATTTGATGATGTCCGACCTGAGGAATATACTCCATCATATGCTGGTAGTTCCACAAGGATGGATTTCTTACTCAAAAATGAGAAGATTGTAATTGAGGTCAAAAAGACTCGTAAAGGTCTCACTGATAAAGAAATTGGTGACCAGCTGATTTTAGACTCTCAGCATTACAAAGCGCACCCAGATTGTAAGCATTTAATTTGTTTCGTTTATGATCCCGAGAACCGAGTTCAAAATCCACGTGGATTGGAAAATGACTTAAACAACTTAACGACTGAGGATTTGATTGTCGAAGTTTATATTAGACCATAACAAATAACGTGTGGTAACAAAGGGTATAGCAAATAGGGCGACGAATCTGATGCAAAGGTTAGTGCATTCTTGTAACACCGCCGAAGCTTTTGCTTCGGCTATTAGAAATGATTAAATTAAAACCCAAAACAAAAGCTTCGGCTAAGTGCATGGTGATACGTAAGTGCAATTAATTGCCCTACATTGCCATACCCGAACCGTTGTGGGTAATGCTCAGCGACGCTGCGAAATGACAGACATAGAATTAAATATAAATCTTTACGCTCAAAATAAACTGACTGATTCTGAGATAATGGATTGGTTTGACCAGTTTGATTTGTCAGCTCAAAAGGAGATTCGAGATAAGTTAATTATG
>DNTK01000551.1 GCA_003508755.1 Bacteroidales bacterium
TTATTATATAAAAACACCTTTTATCGCTCCTTAGTCATCCCATTTTTGGTGGTACTTATATTTTCCTGTAATTCCTGCCCGACAGAAAACAATGTAGCCCAACCATCTGTAAATCTGCCGGTTGATTTAGAGCTTGAATCGGCAAAGATATATTTAACAGCCAAAGACAGTGAATACAAATTATCAAATATTGGCTCGGCAGGGTTTGAAGCTTTTACTCAGCCAGACGAGCACCATCCAACGCTTATTTTAGATCCGAAAAAGCAATTTCAAACCATCGAAGGATTTGGAGGAGCCATCACCGACGCAGCCGCCGAAACCTTTTACAAGCTATCAAAAGCTAAACAAGAAGAAATCTTAACAGCCTACTTCGATCCTGTTGATGGAATTGGCTACACCCTTTGTCGCACCCATATTAATTCCTGCGATTTTAGCAGTGAGAGTTATGCCTACTCCGAAGTGGATAATGATGTTGATTTAGAGCATTTTTCAATTGAAAAGGACAAAGAATACCGCATTCCATTTATAAAATCAGCCATAGAGGCCTCAAGAAACAACATTACCTGGTTTGCCTCTCCCTGGAGTCCGCCAGCGTGGATGAAAACAAATAACAATATGCTGGAGGGAGGCAAGCTCAAACCTGAATATTACCAGACCTGGGCTGATTTTTTTGTACGCTTTTTTCAGGAATATGAAAAGCAGGGTATTCCCATGTGGGGAATGACTGTGCAGAATGAACCTATGGCTGTTCAGCGATGGGAATCATGCATTTATTCAGCCGAAGAAGAAAAAGACTTTGTAAAAAATTACCTCGGGCCAACACTTGAAAAAGCCGGTATGGCAGATAAAAACATTATTATTTGGGACCATAACCGGGGTATCATGTACCAGCGGGCTATGGTTGCATTTGACGATCCGGAAGCTTCTAAATATATCTGGGGAACAGGATTTCATTGGTATACCGGCGACCATTTTGAGAATGTAAAGTTGGTACAAGAGGCATTTCCCGATAAAAAGACATTGTTTACCGAGGGATGCGTATTCCCGTTCGATTATGAAAAACTAAATGACTGGAACTGGGGCGAACGATATGGAGAATCGATAATTCATGATTTAAATAACTCAACCGCAGGCTGGGTCGACTGGAATATTTTACTCGACGAAACCGGAGGGCCTAACCATGTAGCCAATTTTTGCTATGCCCCAATAATAGGTAATACACAGACTGATGAAGTTATTTACATGAATTCCTATTTTTATTTAGGACATTTTTCTAAATTTGTACATCCCGGAGCAAAACGTATCGTATGCTCATCCAACTATGACAACCTTCTCGCAACGGCCATGATTAATATTGATGGCACGGTTGCAGTGATTGCTATGAATCCTACAAAAGAAAAAATTGACTATAAAATTTATATCGAGAACAAGGGAATTGATTTGAGTTTACCAGCACATGCTATCTCAACAATTACTTTTAAATAGATGGAACTAAAGAGATAAGAGATGAAGAAAAAGATTAATTTATTACTCCTTGCAATTTTACTTCCCCTTTTTGCTACGGCGCAAGGGTTTTTGCACACTGACGGACACAATATTGTGAACGGAGATGGTGAAAGTGTAATTCTCAGAGGTATTGGTACCGGTAATTGGATGATCATGGAAGGTTATTTAATGAAATCCGGCGAATACGGCACCCACACGGAGTTTAAGAATAGACTCATCGAATCGATTGGTGTTGAGAAAACCGATAGCTTTTACAATGTTTGGCTGGATAATCATTTTACACGCGCCGATGTGGACTCCATGAAAGCCTGGGGTTTCAACAGTGTGCGACCTGCCATGCATTATAAGTGGTTTACCCTGCCCATAGAAGAAGAACCGGTGGCCGGTGAAAACACCTGGCTCGATAAGGGTTTTCAATTGATGGATTCATTGGTAGTATGGGCCTCAGATAACGAAATGTATGTGATATTTGATATGCACGGAGCACCAGGCGGACAGGGTGCCAATAAAGAAATCTCGGATTACGACCCCACAAAACCTTCACTCTGGGAAAGCCAGGAAAATAAAGACAAGACAGTAGCTCTATGGAGAAAAATAGCCGAACGCTATGCGGATGAACCCTGGGTTGGAGGCTATGATCTGATTAATGAAACCAATTGGACGTTTCCTGAAGGTAACAATTCTCAAATGCGTGAATTATTTGGTGATATTACTGATGCTATTCGGGAAGTTGATACCAACCATATGATTATTATAGAAGGAAATTCATGGGCTAATGATCATTCAGGATTAACGCCTCCGTGGGATGATAATTTTGTATACAGTTTCCACAAATACTGGAGCGGAACCGGTGAAGGTGATTTAGACTGGGTAATAGAATTACGTGATGATTATAATGTTCCTTTATGGCTAGGGGAAGCAGGTGAAAATGGTAATGCATGGTTTACCGAAACAATTTCATTAAGTGAGCGAAACAATATTGGTTGGTCGTGGTGGCCCGTAAAAAAGAACGACCTGAATTGTGTTTGGTTCGTCGATATGCCGGGCAATTACGATACCCTTATGAAAGTCTGGAACGATGAGTTGGATGTAACAATGACCGAAGATGAGATGTTTCAGGCAGTGCTGGATTGGGCTGAAAACCATAAGATTGAAAATTGTGAGGTAAAATACGATGTGATTGATGCCATGATACGCCAACCACACTCCAATGAAACTTTACCTTTTACAGAACACCAATTAACAGAACCAATATACTTTTCTGACTTTGATTATGGCCGCAAAGAATATGCTTATGATGATGCAGATGCAGGTTACTATGGTGGAGACTGGACAGCCTGGAACAATGGCTGGAGCCTGAGAAGTGATGGTGTTGATATAGAAACGATCGATGATGAGACGGGTCCTACCAATGGTTATAATGTTGGTTGGACCAATGACGATGAATGGATGTTATATTCTCTAACAGCCGACTCCACAGCCGCCTATACCCTTGAAGTTCGCTCTGCAACCAACAATTCTAGTGGATGCGATTTTCACCTGGAAATAAATGGGGTAGTGGTGTCCGATGTTTTAAGTTTGCCCGGTACTGGTGGCTGGCAAAGCTGGCAGAATGCTACCTACGAAAATATCATAGTACCTGAAGGAGATATCAAGATTAAATTCTATCTTGATAAGGGTGGTTCTAACCTGAGCTATTTCAATTTTATCAATCCAAAATCGACAGAATCAGTTGAATTCAGGACCATGGCTGCTAAAAGCTTCGGCAGTGGCGATAGCATTATGATTGATTTAAGCAAAGCGGTTACGAGCCTGCCTGGTGATCTATTAGCCAGCGACTTTGACATAACTGTTAATGGAGAATCTGTAGGGGTAACAGGTGTAAGTATCAGCTCGGAATCGCCTTATGTGCTTGTTCTTACCCACAATGGAACAATCTTTTCAGATAACGATGTGAAAGTTTCTTATTCAGGCTCTTCTGTGCAGCATGAATCTCAAAATCTGACAGCCTTCACAGATTATCCGGTTACACTTGACCTGGCTATTGTTTATTGGTCTATTCCAGGTTTGGTGCAGGTAGAGGATTATGTTGAGAATTTTGGATTTGGTTTTGAGAATGCTGGTACCACTTCAGGTTATACTGATCCGGGAGATTATTTGACCTATCGCATAAGTGTTGCTGATGCAGGATATTATCAAATAAATTATCGTGTTGCTACCATACGTTCAAATGCCAAATTAATTTTCCAAACCGGCGATGGCACTGATTATACTTCGTTGGATACAATCACTTTTACTTCAACTGGGGGATGGTCGGATTGGGAAACTCAGTCGAGCAAGCCCATATACTTGGAAAGTGGGTACTATTTCATTAAATTACTGGTATTGTCCAGCGAACACAACCTTGACTGGTTTGAACTGGAGACCACCACCGCAAGTGTCGAAAAAACAGAAAAAGGAGAATTAATGATTTATCCCAACCCGGCCAGCGACTATTTGATGTTTGATTTTTCTGAAAATCCCGAGCAATCCATCTCTGTAAGCATCATGAATACCGAAGGAAGAGTATTGAATTATGTTTCCGGAATAAACTCGGAATATCGTCTTGATATATCAAATTACAGCGAAGGGCTATAC
>DNTK01000557.1 GCA_003508755.1 Bacteroidales bacterium
GGACTACAAGACCCAACAAGCTTATGCTAACCGATAAAATTTAAGATTATGAACTTACAATACATATCAGATGAAAGGGGTAAAACAACAGGTGTGTTTATCCCTATACAAGACTGGGAGGAACTAAAAAGCAAATACAGTGACCTTGAAAAAGAAGAGGGGGAAATGATTGACATACCGGAAGAACACAAAAACATTGTACGCCAAAGGATGGAAGCCAGCGAAAAAGACCCTTCTCGCTTGCTTAACTGGGACGATGCCAAACATAAACTAAAGCTGTAAGATGCCTAAAAAATTTCATCTGGACATTGAACCGGAAGCTTTTGACGACATTCAAGAGGCCATTGATTATTACAATAGTAAGCAAGATGGCTTAGGAAAACGTTTCTTTGAAATGGTTGACGAGCATTTCGAGTTCTTAAAAAAAGATTACATGACTTTTGCCGTTCGTTACGATGATATTCGCTGTATGCCCATTGAGAAGTTCCCTTACCTCATACACTACCGGGTGTTAAAAAGCCAGGGAGTGGTTTCATTTAAAGCCGTATTTTGCACGTATGACAACCCCGATAAGTGGGAAAAACGAAGCCATTAAAAAAGCCCCGCATTGCGAGGCTATTGCATTATATTATAAAATTTTTTCTACCAAGTTTCTACCCAATAAACAATCACCTTTCGTTCAGGGCTTACTGCTATTCCAACCTGAGTCCCATCTCTCCACTCAGAAGGTAAATTTTGATATGTAAAACGATATTTCGGTTCTAAAGAAGAAGTCTGACCAATATATGTAACATAAATATTATAATCATCTGGCAATCCTATTGATGTCTTTTGTCTAAGCATCGTGTTTATAACCATAAAATTTGGCATAGGTAATTCTGATACTTGATTATTGATATTTCCTTTTCCCTTAATAGGAGCTTCAATGATAAGGCTCGTGTCTGAGTTAGATATTTTTTTGCCAGCACCATTTAAATAAGCCAAAACCTGATTTATTTTTATTGAATCTTGTTCGAGTAAAACTAAATGTAATCTAGCTCCAGTTGTTGGTTGATCAAATGGGAGTGCCATATGATACAATGTCTTACTGTCATCAAAAACCTTAGGAAAGTCCGAAAAAAGTGTGTCTGGTAAGTATTCTAAGAGTTCTTTAAACTCATCCTTAAAGTTAATAATTCGCTTATCTTGTCTTTGACAGCCAATCCCAACAAAAAAGATTAATAAAAATAATGATATTCTTGTTTTCATAATTAATTAGCCAAGAGGCTCTTATTTATATTAAATGGTTGGTCATAAACATTTTTTCCAGGTCTTAAATTAATACTTCCCCCTCGAATTAAAGGAAATTTATGTACCATGTAATATGAAAAATCCTTCTTTACTATTTCTGTTTGATGTCTCGAATATGTCCATTTTTCAGTTGATGTCTTTGCTACAAGTTTATTACTAATTCTTTTACCAGGTAGCCACGTATAATTCTTAGGAACATATGTAAACTCTTCTATATAATAATCATCCGACAAAGTACCATAGCCCCCTCTGCTTGGCTCAGCAAATTTCACATAATCTCTATAATCTCTATCTACCTCTGTAACAATAGTAGGTACTTTATGGTAACCGACCTCATTAATAAATTTACCCCATGTTGATTCATTAAAATATAGATAATTAATCCCATTCATCCTAGCATCCATTATCATATCATCTCCTCCAATGTTCACCCAATTATCACCCCAATCAGATGAAACTTCTGTTTGACCTCTAACAAACTTTCGTTCGCCAGTTACAGTGTTCTCAAACCAATCTAAACCAATTCCTCCATTTGGATCAATAGTTTTCAATGGATTATTCCCCATTGCCATATATGGACTATGATACTGATTATATGGATCTGTCGTCAACCATCTATTAATTCTGCTATCATACAATCTCAGCTGGAACTGGTTATACCCTGTCTCTTCGTCTTTCTCGGCAAACTGCCCTTGGTAACCAAAACGGTAAGGGTTGCTCGGAACATATTTTCTGCCCGGCATAGGCGAGCCAAAGGGGTAATAATCGGTATAGCTTAGTATATCTATGTTGTTGGAGCCCGCCTCGTAATCGGTAAAGAACAGGGCCGTTCGGCCCACATATTTTTCGGTGGGCAAACTAAGCGGTGTATCAATGTGCAGGTACTCAAACTCCAGCTCGCGTGTTTGGCTATTTACCCTAATAAATGCTGTTGCTTTACGGTTGGCACCTAATACATGTTTGGTATCCTGTAAGCCGGAGAATAATTCTCCTGCACCTACTTCGCCGCTGCTAAAGTTTTCTTTAATAATTTTCTCGGCCCTTAAACTACCATCGGGGCCCTGAATAATTTCGGCCGATACGGTTCTGGCCGGTAGCTCAAAGGTATAATTGGTATAGGTAGTGTTGGTTTCGCCGCTTACTACATTTGTTAGCAACACACCACCGGTACCATTGGCGTATACCAGCCCCTGCATACTTTCGCCCTCGGTACTTACTGTACCCGAAACGGCTTGTATTAATACACCGGCTTCCAGGCTGTTGTTAAAATCTGAGCGTACATTCGATACAGTACCTTCGCCGCGGTTATTGGTAACAATATTGGCTGTTACGGTACGCTCTGGGAAATCGGAGTAGTAGCGCCCAAGATTAGTTTCGAAGTTTTCGGCCTCGTATTTAATGGGGCTTACAATGTTTTGTATTTCAACTTCGCGGTCAGCATTCATAACAGCTGTTCCGGTTATTTTCTCTTTGTTTGTTAAGGTGGCCACCACAGTACCTATTTCGGTACCTGGAGCATCAAAGTTATTAATATTTGTAAATATGTCTCTTAGCACTGTTTCGCCATCGTAGTTCTGATAAACATCGGCCAAAATAACCGGAGTAATACCAAATAAATTGTCTTTAGGGGCATAGGTGTTAAT
>DNTK01000570.1 GCA_003508755.1 Bacteroidales bacterium
TAACAATATTCAGGGGTGTCATAAATGATAATTCTTATTTTTGTAATTTAATGCTTGAACTATTTTCATGAAAAAGCTTCCGGAAAAAACTGTTGAACGATTGAGCCAGTATCGCAGAGCCCTAAACAATTGCCTGGCTGATGGTAAAAATAGAATATACTCGCATGAATTGGCTGTGCTTTTAAACATCACAGCTGTACAGGTTCGAAGAGATATTATGTTTATAGGCTACTCATCGACACAACGAAAGGGATATGATATTAAAGATCTTACGGAAGTTATCAGCAAAATAATCGACAACAAAGAAGCCTTAAATGTTGCAGTTGTGGGGTATGGTAACCTTGGTAAGGCTATTGCCACTTATTTTTTGGGCAATCGTCCAAAACTTAATCTTGTTGCTGCTTTTGATATCGACCCAAAGAAAATTGGTAAAACAGTTAACAATATTCCCTGCTATTCAATGGACCGCTTAAGAGAAATTGTTGCCATGAATGATATCACAATTGCAATTTTAACCGTTCCGGTAAGTTCTGCACGCGATATGGCAAAAGTGCTTGTACAAACAGGAATTAAAGGCATATTGAATTTCACTACTGTTAACCTAAACCTGTCTGATGATATTTACCTGGAGGAATACGACATGATCACATCGCTTGAAAAGGTTGCTTACTTTGTAAAACACCGCGAATAGTAGGGCTTATAACCGCGAAGCATAGCGTGAGAATGTTAGTTTTTTCTTGATCATAAAACTAAACACCATACTTCTGGGATAAATCTTGCTAACTCTTTTTACCTTTTCTTTTTTCCCGAATTGCATGCGTTTTCGGTGTGTTTTAAATACACTCACATAAAATTATCCGTGCGCTCGCACCACTGCCCAGAAAAAACCAAAAGATAATTTGGATAAATAGACCAAAGCGGAGGCTCCGTCAAGCAGCATGCGCATAACCAGGATAGGAAGCAACCTGCGACGCGATAAATTCTTTTGCAATAGAAATAAACTATTCCTGTAATTCAGATAAAGTTTTCGGGGATTATTATTAGGTAGAGTGCCTCCACCAACATGGTATACTTTCGATGCCGGAATGGCATATACGGTATAACCCAATCGTTTTAGTCGCCAGCACAAATCAATCTCTTCCATGTGAGCGAAAAAATCGGCATCCAAACCACCAGCTTCCCAGAAAGCCTCGGCACGTACAAACATACAAGCCCCAGAGGCCCAGAAAATTTCAAGTGCTTTATCGTATTGATTATTATCTTTTTCAATATTGTAGAGAATACGACCCCTGCAAAATGGAAATCCGAACTTATCGATAAACCCGCCTGCAGCACCAGCATATTCAAAGTTTTCCTTATTATTGTATGCCAGTATTTTGGGCATGGCAGCGGAAACCTCTTTGTTAGTATCCATAAAAGATACTATGGGTTCCGTCCAATCTCTGGTTACTTCTACATCTGAGTTTAAAAGAACATAATACTCACTCTCTATTTGCTGAAGCGCATGGTTATATCCACCTGCATATCCATAGTTTTTTGATAATTCAACAAGCCGAATTGTAGGGTAATTTTCTTTCAAAAACACCACAGAATCGTCAGTGGAACCATTATCGGCTACTACAATCTGATATTCGGGCTTGTTTGTATAGGCAACAACAGAGGGTAAAAATTTCTCAAGAAAACCTTTTCCATTCCAATTTAATATTACGACTGCGAGCTTTACCATTAATTGCTTTCTGTGAGATTCTTAACGTTCTTTTTATTTTGATGTTGTTCTACCAACTGTTCATCACTTTCACGGGTATATTTCCAGCGCTTGTGCGACCAAAGATAATATTCAGGACGTTTTCTGATTTGTTTTTCCAGTGTTTCGAAAAACTTTTGGGTAATTTCATGCTCGGAAGTCTTTTTGGAATCTTCAAATAAAAGTTCCGGTACAATTTTATAGTAGCCGCGCTTAACGGGTTGCACATCAAAAAATACAACAGCAGCATCGAATTTCTGAGCCATTTTTTCCGGACCCAAAACTACAGGAGTATCCTGGTTCAAAAAATTAACCCATAACTTAATCTCATGCGCTGCAGGACGCTGGTCACCCACCAGAAGTATGGCCCATCTGTCCTTGTTTCTCCGGGCTGTAACTGCAAATTTAAATGTCTCACGAATAGGAACAACCTGGCTTCCCATGCGGGTTCGCAAATAAATGAAATACTTGTCGAAGAGTCTATTCATTAATGGTTTATATACTCCGATTGTTCGCTGGGGCATTTGTCTCCAACCTACATTTGACCATTCCCAATTGGCATAGTGTCCGGTCATACAGATAATGTCCTTATTCTGCGACAATAAATAGTCATACAATGCTGTATTTTCAAACCTGTACCGACGTTTAGATTCTTCGGGAGTCATCCGGTGCTGATAAAGGCTTTCGAAAAACACATCACACAATTGTTTGTAGAATTTCTTCATAATAAGCTTTCTTTCAGCATCTGATTTTTCGGGAAAAGCATTTGTTAAATTCCGGAATACAACTTTCTTACGATATCCTGCAACTTGATACAAAAGCAAATAAAAGAAAGTGGATAACCCATGTAAAACCCACATGGGCATGTTACCTATGAGCCAAAGTGGAGAAAGCAATATCTTATCCTTAATGCTAAGCATGTTCTTTTTTCATAATGTTACCAATAATTTTGGAAAACTCTTCGAAGATAAGCGAATTTGAGGCAATGAGTTCTTTGCCAAATAAAAAATTAGCCCCCCCTTTGAAGTCTGAAAGCTTGCCTCCGGCCTGTTGTAAAATATATGCTCCCCCTGCAACATCCCATGCTTTTAGGTTGTATTCATAAAAAGCATCGTAGCGACCACAGGCAACATATGCTAAATCGGCAGCTGCAGATCCCAACCTTCTTACACCGTGTGAGTGGTAAAAGAAGTAATCCAGCGTTTCCATAAAATTCTTTTTTAGACCAAACTCGGTATAGGGAAAGCCAGTTGCAATGAGTGAGTTGGCCACTTTATCAGTAGAACTTACCTGAATCTCTTTTCCGTTTAAAAATGCTTTACCCCCATCAAATGCATAAAAGCACTCATCGGCGGATAGTTCATAAATCACCCCTCCGATAAGTGTTTCTCCCTTTCGCAGGCCAATGCTTATAGAATAAGGTGGGGCTCCGTGAATAAAATTAGTAGTTCCGTCGATGGGATCAATTATCCAATTATACTCTTCGTTGTTATAGGCAATTGTGCCTTCTTCAGCAATAAAGCCGCTCCCGGGAAGAATCTGAGACAACCCTGAAACCAGATGTTCTTCCGAAGCTTTGTCAACATGTGTTACAAAATCGTTACTACCCTTTGAAATAATGGTATTCGATTCAAAACCCTCACGCTCTTTTCTGATAAAGTTACCTACCTCCACTACCAGGTGAATTGTTTTCTGCGCAATATCGTTAAAATCCATAAACATATTTATTGAGCGACAAAAATAGAACTTTCATTGCGTTGCACACAATAAAATGCACATACTTTGGTGGTCCGGCTTCTAAAAATAATTACCTAAACAGAAAGTTACTTGTTGTGCTTCAACTTCGATTTATAATAGTCATATAATGCAAACTGGCTCCTAACAGCTTTATCTTTGCCGTTATCGACATATGTATTCTCTTGTTCTTCGTCGATTATCCTTGCCTTTACAGAATCATTATGTTGAATGCTCAACATATCATTCAACTCTTGTTGAATGTGTTTATCATAGATCGGACAGGCAATCTCGATTCTTCGATCAAGGTTACGGCCCATCCAGTCGGCAGATGATATAATGTACCGGGGATCTCCATCGTTGCAAAACACAATAATACGGCTATGCTCTAAATAGCGATCAATAATGCTTATAGCCTTAATATTTTCGCTCTTACCGGGTACTCCGGGAATAAGTGAGCAGACTCCCCGGATGTTAAGGATGATTTTAACGCCTGCATTGTTTGCTTCGTAGAGCTTATTAATTATCTCCCGATCGACCAGATTGTTAATTTTAACAACAATGTAAGCCTCTTTTCCTGCTTTGGCATTTTTGATTTCGGTATCGATATAACGATAAAACTTGCGCCGCATATACAAAGGAGATGCAATGAGGTGCTTGTAATTCTGATTTCGGTAGGTATGTTCGAAAAACTCAAATACCTTTTTTACCTCCATGGTGATTCGCTTGTCCGAAGTGAAAAGGATAAGGTCGGAATATACTGCTGCATTGCCTTCGTGAAAATTACCGGTACTCACACAGGAATAGTTTACCAAACGCCGATTTTCGCGACGAGTAATCGAAACCAGCTTGGCATGCACTTTTAAATTCGGAATACCAAAATAAATATTGGCTCCCACTTCTTCGAGCTTACGCGACCAAAATATATTTGCTTCTTCGTCGAAACGTGCTTGCAACTCAATGACAACATTTACGCGCTTTCCATTGCGACAGGCATTACTG
>DNTK01000074.1 GCA_003508755.1 Bacteroidales bacterium
CTATGAAGGTGGGTACTGATAGTGTTTTATTGGGTGGTTGGGTAGCTGCAGAAGGAAACTTAAATATTCTTGATATTGGAGCTGGTACAGGCATACTATCCCTTATGCTGGCACAGAAAACCATTGGAAGAATCGATGCCATTGAGCTGGATGAGCAAGCAGCATTGCAGGCCGAAGAAAATTTTTCTTTAAGCACCTGGCGTGGTCGGTTGAATTGTTATAACCAATCACTTCAAGAATTTGCTCGTACTGTTAAAAAAAGGTACGATTTAATTATTTCGAATCCACCCTACTTTTCGATCGGAATCCGATCCGATGAAAGTAACCGCGCACTGGCGCGTCATACCGATAGTTTATCCTACAACGAGTTGGTTTCTCTTTCAAGAAAACTGCTTAAACCAACAGGACGCTTTACAGTTATTGTTCCGAACGATACAAGAAAGCAGATGATACGTCAATTCCACTCCAATGAGATGTGGGTAATGCGGGAAGCAAGAATACGGCCAAAAGAAAATATGGAGTTTAGTCGCGTATTATTTGAATGTGCGCTGAAAATGCCAGCTTACTATTCTATCGAAGAAATAATCGTGGAAGAAAAAAACAGGTATAGGTACCACAGGTCTTTCAAAAAATACACAAAAGACTACTACCTGGATTTCTGATTTTTCAATTATCCAGAATATTTGAAGAGTTTATGGTAAATAGGGTATGTTAGGCTTTCAACAGACTTAAGCGCGATTCGGGAACTACCTCGCCCGTCTCACGAATTTCATACATAAACTCTCCATTCTCTCGAAATGCCCGCTTAATTCTAGCCGGGCGTTCTCCATCAACAAACACCAATTGGGCGTTTTTGAACTTTGAAATCATAGGTCACAAATAAGGTTTTCACGGCACAATAAAAATAGCTTATTTTTTGGTTAAAACCGTTTATTCCAATCGGCTAATTGTCTAACCGGCCCTATGTTTTGACAAACGCTCATCATTTTTCATTTAACGATAGATTTACTTGAAATTGTTAATTAAAATTTCATAACCTTTTAGTCGGTTCTTTTGCCCTCACATGCTCATGCTCTAAATTAGCATGCCTAATAAAAATCATAACGTGTGAGTAGTTCGAAGAAAGCAGTAGAGACACCTTTGATGAAACAGTATTACAGCATAAAGGAACAGCATCCGGATGCAATATTACTATTTAGAGTTGGGGATTTTTATGAGACGTTTGGTGAGGATGCAATTTGCTCTTCTGAAATTCTGGGCATCACACTAACCAGAAGGGCCAATGGCGCAGCTTCTTTTGTTGAGTTGGCCGGGTTTCCGCATCATGCGCTGGATACTTACCTGCCAAAGCTTGTTCGTGCCGGACAACGTGTGGCCATCTGCGAACAGCTCGAGGATCCTAAGCTTACAAAGAAAATTGTAAAACGTGGTATAACCGAACTTGTTACTCCTGGAGTTTCGCTGAATGATAATGTGCTGGAGCACCGGGAAAACAATTTTTTAGCTTGTGTACATATAGACAAAAAAGCAGCGGGCGTTGCTTTTTTAGACATATCAACCGGAGAATTTCTTACGGCCGAGGGTTCTTTTGAATATGTCGATAAGCTTTTAAGCAACTTTTCGCCCAAAGAGGTATTGTACGAATCGGGCAAAAAAAACAAGTTCGAAGCGTTTTTTGGAGGGAAATTTTACACTTATAAGCTTGAGGATTGGATATTTACAGAAGATACAGCCTTTGATCGCCTGCAAAAGCATTTCGAAACTACAAGCCTGAAAGGCTTTGGCGTGCATAATCTTAAACTGGGAGTTGTAGCTGCAGGAGCAATATTACATTACCTCGATATTACACAACACAAGCAAGTTAGACATATTCTCACACTATCCAGGATTGAAGAAGAAAGGTATGTGTGGCTCGATAAATTTACTATCAGAAACCTGGAATTATTTGGTTCTATTAACGAAGGAGCCAAGACTCTTTCGGATGTGTTGGATAAAACAGTTTCTCCCATGGGGAGTCGCCTTTTAAAGCGTTGGATTGCATTACCCCTGAAGGATATTGCACCTATTAATGAACGGCTGGATACGGTTGAATATTATCTGAAACATCCTGATTTTCGCGATGAAGTGCAGGAGAATATAAGCCACATGGGAGATCTGGAGCGATTGGTCTCTAAGGTCGCTGTTGGGCGTATATCGCCTCGTGAAGTGATGCAGCTGAAAAACGCTCTTTTTGCTTTACGGCCTATAAAAGAACTCTGCCAGAAATCTGGGAATTCGGCACTGCAAAAAATAGCGGAGCAGATTAATCCATGTAATAGTATTCGCGAAAAAATTGAGAATGAGATTCAACCCGATCCTCCGGTTGCATTGAACAAAGGAAATGTAATTGCTCATGGTGTGTCCGAAGAACTCGATGAGCTTCGATCCATTCTTAATTCAGGCAAGGATTTTCTTTTGCAAATACAACAAAGAGAAAGTGAGTGCACAGGTATACCTTCGCTAAAAATAGCCTATAATAATGTATTTGGATATTACATCGAAGTGCGTAACACGCACAAGGATAAAGTGCCGGAAGAGTGGATTCGAAAACAAACACTAGTAAGTGCGGAACGCTACATCACAGAAGAACTAAAAGAATATGAAACAAAGATTCTTGGAGCAGAAGAAAAAATACTGGCCCTTGAAGCCCGTCTTTTTAATGACCTGGTATTAAGCCTAAACGATTTTCTTGAGGCTATACAGCTCAATGCTTCTCTTATTGCTCGACTCGACTGTCTGTTAAGCTTTGCGCGCTGTGCACAAGCCAATAAATATTTCAGACCTGAAGTAAACGATTCGGAAGTTATTGATATTAAAGACGGACGCCATCCGGTAATTGAGCAGCAACTGCCCGTTGATGAGGCTTATATTGCGAATGATGTATTGCTCGACAACAAGAATCAGCAGATAATTATAATTACCGGACCCAATATGGCGGGTAAATCTGCTCTCTTGCGTCAAACAGCCCTCATTGTGCTCATGGCTCAAATGGGAAGCTTTGTGCCAGCAAAAACTGCCAGAATTGGTTTCGTGGATAAGATATTTACCCGCGTAGGTGCTTCTGATAATATTTCCCTGGGCGAATCGACTTTTATGGTAGAGATGTTGGAAACGGCAAGCATTCTTAATAATATTTCTAACCGGAGCCTGGTATTACTCGATGAAATTGGCAGGGGTACCAGTACTTACGATGGTATTTCTATTGCCTGGGCCATGGTTGAATACCTGCATGAACACAATAATGCAAAGGCGAAAACCTTATTTGCTACTCATTATCATGAACTAAATGAAATGGAGGCAAGTTTTTCGGGGGTAAAGAATTATAACGTCACTGTAAAGGAATTAAACGATAAAGTAATTTTTCTTCGAAAACTTAAACGGGGAGGAGTTGAGCATAGTTTTGGTATTCATGTAGCCCGTATGGCTGGGATGCCCAAAAGTGTTGTTCAAAGGGCCAATGAAATACTGGAACAAATGGAGGGAAGTCGCCAGAACAATAGCCTTGAAAAGCCAGTCTCCGAAATTGGTGCAAAACGGGAAGGCTATCAAATGAGCTTCTTTCAACTGGATGATCCGGTTTTGAAACAAGTACGCGATGAAATCAAAAACACAGATATCAACAACCTGACCCCAGTTGAAGCTTTGAATAAATTAAATGAGATAAAGAAGCTCACCGGCCTGTAAATCGCACAGAAGAGAGCAAGCAACAAGATTTTTGTGAAAAAAGCGAAGTTTTTTTTGCAGAAATAAAAAAGAGGTCTAAATTTGCAGCACGTTTAAAAAACAAGCGAAAATAGCTCAGTTGGTAGAGCATAACCTTGCCAAGGTTAGGGTCGCGGGTTCGAGTCCC
Organism: Bacteroidales bacterium; assembly: GCA_003508755.1. Classification (GTDB taxonomy): domain Bacteria; phylum Bacteroidota; class Bacteroidia; order Bacteroidales; family UBA10428; genus UBA10428. The sequence continues at coordinate 3,890 of DNTK01000074.1, forward strand.
GTTTTTCGCTCACCGTTCTTTCGATAAAATACCTTAAAAGAGTGGCAACTTCCCAGGAAGGCATACATCCGCTCTTTTTTTTTGCCTGAAATAAAGGGAAAAGCGTTAATTCTTTTTAAGAGTCCGATGGACGACCCGGGTGGTGGAACTGCAAACATATCAACGAACCTGGATGAAGGATTATTCGAACGAAGGAACATAAAACTCATAAAGGTCCAATAGGAGCCCGGGTGGTGGAATTGGTAGACACGTTGGACTTAAAATCCAATGGACAGTAATGTCCGTGCGGGTTCAAGTCCCGCCCCGGGTACAAAACAGCAAGAGTGTGAGTCTCGAGAATCGAGAGGAACATCTTGCTGTTTCTCTTTGCTCACACTCACACTTTCTCGCAAGAATCTATCAAGTTATTTGAATTAATTGGAGCAAGAGTTCACGCTCTTTTTTTTTCAAGACTCACACTCCAATTCAAACTATCCTAAGCGTATCTATGTATCTTATCTCTCCAGTAGACAATATCGAACGGAATTATATTCTCAGCCAGTAATGAAAATACTTTCTTTGCCAGATGAAAAGAAGTATAGGGAGAAAGATGAATTTCTTCAACCAGCATATTAAATGGGAAAGAGATGCGTTCAGCATTTGGAATAGGGGTGTTGAGTACTTTTAGGTAATCGTTTTTTTCAGCTACATAATAGTTGCTCAATGCGGAGCAGGTGCCATATTCAACTCCTAACTGATTTATTTTCTTAACCCAGAGTTCGAGATCAGTATGTTCGGTTTGGGTCATAACAAAGCGATATTCCTGCTCGGTGCTATACTCTTCACGCTTGGTGAACAAAAACCTATGATCGTTGAGATAATCAATTAGTTTTGGAATATTTCGGTTATTTTCTTTCTGATAACAAATCTCGCTGCTTATTTCACGAACCTTTAATAATTCTCGAAGCGATAAGATGCGTTCTTTTATAGTATGCTGTATACGCTCATAATTAACATCGCGATGAATTATCTTTTTCTCCTGATTATCGATATGTTCGCAAAACTTTTCTTTATTTACTTTAATTGCAACACCTCCCTGAATGCCCGCATATTTTTTCCACATATAGTCTGTGTGTTTTTCCTGAAGGGTCCAACAACTTACAAAACTGCTGTCGAGCAGCTTGCGCCAGTAATTTTCAATGGTCCAGATAATACGCTCTTCGCCACCCAAAATTGGGTAAATGAGGTTGAAGTAGTCGTACCAGAGTTTATCGGAGATGTGTCCGTCATTAGGGTCATTGAAATCCCTTATGGGGCTGAAACGAAGTTGTTGTGTTTTAATGAGCTCCTCGAAAACAGATAAAGGCATGTAGCGCCAAATACTTTTCTTCATGATTTTCTCATTGGTCACATGATAAAATTAGAGGTATTGTTGGGTACTCGTATTAAGAGAATATTAGTCTTTTAATGAGTTTTCAACTAAACGTTTAAAGAAATGTTAAGGCAAAGGTTTGAAAAGATATTGCTTTCCAATGCTAATTTTAGAGTCCGGCTTACTAGTTATTTACTAAAAGAAGTAATTCAATATATCCAATCTCCTTTTCTCTCTAATAGTTATTCAGTATATCAATCGCTTAAAATCAATATTAGTTTAAGCCTTGTTCTAGAAGAATCAATGATAGTTTATAAACATATAGTCAAAACGACAAAAAGATATTGTCAAGACGACTATGGGCAATAAAATAATCTGCTTATTTCCAATTTTTTTTCATATCTGATAATAATATGGATAAAAAGACCATTAGAAGCAACTTCGGCGACAGCATTATAAAACCTCTTTCTATCGATTGTTTAGTTTTCGGGTTTCATCAGTCAAAACTTCACTTGTTGCTTGTTCAGCAAAAAGAGGGCATTAGTAAGGGTTATTGACGGTTTGCCTGGCGGGTTTATTTTAATGAAGTAAAGTCTTGATGCTGCTGCTTATCGCCTGTTGCGAGATTTAACCGGAGTTAAAGATATTTTTCTTGAGCAGCTAAAAGCTTTTGGTGATGTTAATCGTTTTCCCGATCAGCGGGTAGTAACTGTTGCATACTATTCTTTAATTAAAGAGGAAAATTATAATCTTGTGCCGGGTTTTACTGCCAGCGATGCAAAATGGGTTGCTGTCGATCAGTTGCCGGAATTAATTTATGATCATGCGGAGATAGTGGATTTTGGAAAAAACCATCTGCGTCATAAGGTCAGGCATGAACCAATAGGATTTAATCTATTGCCGAAGAAATTTACTTTATTGCAGCTCCAGGAACTGTATGAAACCTTGTTGGGAACAAAGCTGGATAAACCCAATTTCAGAAGAAAGGTTTTAAAAATGAATTTTTTGGTTAACCTGAACGAGAAACAACAAAACGTATCACACCGGGCTGCCAATTTATACCAATTCGACCAGGAGGTATATATTGAACTTAAAAAGAAAGGATTTGTGTTTGATGTATAAAGAGAAGTCAGAAGCATGAAGGCTTACTTCTAACT
>DNTK01000311.1 GCA_003508755.1 Bacteroidales bacterium
GAAATAGTAGGAGTAACCCAGAACATAATGGCGGTTAAAAATAATTTGATCAGCTGCCGGCATGCCATAGCGTACCTCGCGACGTAAGTTTTGCAGGTCCATAGTTTGGTTTTTTAATGGTTATATAACGATTATTGCCTCTCAACGCACATAAGGGAATGAACAGTGTTAAGCAAAATCTTTTTTTCAGGAATCAAGTTAAACTAAAATATGTTATGCTCAAAGGGTTAAATACTATTTGGAGCTTAATTTTTTTTCTATTAGACTTACAATAAAAGTAGTTGTGAGTGAAAAAAGGAATGCCGGTATTAGTTCATAAAGCAAATTATCGAGGTATGCATTCGATTTCCAAATAATTACTGTTACTGTGCCTGCTAATAATCCGGCTATTACTCCCGATTTTGTGGTTCCTTTCCAGAAAAGTGCCAATATTGACGTGGGGCCTATTGCTGCACCTAAACCTGCCCAGGCAAACAATACAAACCAAAAGATGAGATCCCTGGAAAAGAGGCTCAACAAAACAGCCAGGCCAACCAATAAAATCACGGATAACCGACTGTAAATGGTCAATTCCCGCGGTGAAACCTGGCTGCCTTTTCTGATGATTTTCTCATACAGGTCTCTAACAATACTGGATGCGGCTACTAATAACTGAGAGTCGGCAGTAGACATGATAGCAGCAAATACAGCAGCGAGGATCAATCCAACCAATACCGGATGCATTAATTGATTAGCAAGGGCAATAAATATGTTTTCGGTATCGGCACCTGGTAGTTGTGTTACTTCTGAGAAATAGGCCCTACCCACAATACCTATTAATACCGCTCCGATACCCATAATTAAATTCCAAAAGGTGCCAACCACTGCAGTCCATGTAAATTGTTTCGGATCGTTTATGGACATATACCTTACCAGTATATGCGGATTTCCTGGAGATCCCAACCCAATCCCCAAAAACCCGATAAAAGTAATTGCCGAAAGAGCGTTTAATTTTAAATATCCGGGCGAAGGCAGTGCCGCCTCACTGATGGCTTCCCATCCTCCAAAAGCCACAATGCCTGTTATTGGGAGTATTACAAGCGCCAGTATCATCATAAATCCTTGAACCACATCGATATAACTCACCGCCATAAAACCTCCAAGCAAAGTGTACAGTAATACTATTGCAGCTGTAATCAATAATCCCTGTGTATGCGTGATGTTGAAATGTGCAAAAAATGCTTTTCCTCCTGAGGCAAATTGGGCTGCTACATAGGAAACCATAAATATTAAAAAGATAAGTACGATAAGTCCACGCAGGAACCCATTTTTATCATTAAATCGTGCTGCATAGAAATCAGGTATGGTAATGCATTCTTTTTCTTCGGTATATTTCCTTAATCGGGGAGCATAGAAGATAAATAGCAGAAATTCAATAAACGTATACCCCAAGATGGCCCAAATAGCCTGAATTCCGAGGTTAAAAGCCAATCCGGACACACCCAAAATCAACCAGGCACTTCGTCCCGAAACTACTGCGGAAAGTGCTACTACAAAACGGTTCATGCTGCGGCCACCCAGGAAGAATTCAGATATACCTTTGGATGAAAAGCGGGTGGCATAAATTCCAATACCAATAATAAGAATGAAATACCCAATAAAGGGAAGAAGTACTTGCAGATTCATGTTTGGAGAAACTGGATTTCCTACAAGTTAATAAAAAGAAAAGAAGTTCAGAAGTGCAAAAGAGCACAAAAGAAATACATTGTTTCAACTAACTCGCTCATACACTTGAAGTATTTTTGTGCTTAGTAAATTATTTCCTCTTTTTCTTCTTTTGCTTGGGGGCTTTGTAAGCTTTTTTTGTTGGTTTATATTTCTGGTTACGCTTCAGCTCTGATTTTTTTGGCATCATGAGATTGCGTCTTTCATGTGCAGCTTTTTCGGCACTGCTGCAAGCCGGTAAAAACAGTATTAAAATCCAGAGGCCCAGGAGGTATTTTGCTAATTTCATTTTAGTTGGTTGTTGTAGTTTGGTAGATATACGGAAAAAGGCAACGGGAGTTACCAATTAGAGAGCAAAAGTGCCCAAGGGCAAAAGAGCAGAAGAGCTAAAATTTCACTAATCTGCTCTTTTGATATTACGATATTTTACTTTCGACGATTGCCAGGATTTCTTTTTCCAAAGCAATTGTATTGTTCTCAATGTTGCGACCTTCCGCTAGTACTTTTTCTACAAAACCCTTATCCTCGAAGTCGCCGGCATTAATCTTCACATTTAAGAAAGCACCAAGAACTCCTGATCGTGCTGCAAGTGCACCAACACCTGCATCCGATACCGAATTTGGATTACCTATTTCAGCCATGGCCTTCATTACTTCCATTGATTCATAGCATAGTTTCATTACTTTCAGTGGAACTTCGATGGCGTATTTTGTAGCATTCTGAATGGCTTGGTTCCTGATTGCTTTTTCTTCGCCAGTTTTTTTAGGCAGGCCAAAGGCATCCATTATCTTGTTGAATGCAATGGTGTCCTCGTCGACCATATGATTCAGCTGGTCGAGGTAACTTTTTCCTTTATCGGCCCAATCGGAAAATTCTTCCCAGCGCTCGTCCCACCCGCGCTTGTGTGATGAAAGATTTGCCACCATGGTACCTAAGGCAACACCCAATGCACCCATATATGCCGAGATGGATCCACCACCAGGTGCCGGTGATTCAGATGCTGTTTCGTTGGCAAAGGCTGTGAGGTTCATGTTTACCAGCTTATTGGCAGAATCGTCTTCAAGTATGTATTCGATGATTTTCTTTTTTGGATCAAATGGACCCAGTTCATCAAGACCAAGAGATTTAACTGCAATCTTAATTATTTCGTCATCGGCAATACCGGTAGAACGTTTTTGTTTTTTCAGGAAGTATTTTCCGGCATCGAGCATGGCTTTCAGTGGAATTACACCAACCAGTTCAGATCCGGTAACTCTTAATCCGCGGGCTTCGGCTCTTTGACACGCCGCTTCGAATACCTGGTAGGCAGATGTAACAGTAATATCGGTAAGGTTAAAGGAAAGTTGTGCAATACCATATTCCTCGATGTACCAGCCTATTCCTTTAACACATTTAAGCATGCCGGGTTCAGTCACAGGATTTCCATTCTCGTCCTTAATTATTTTGCCGGTGAGTGTTCCACCTTCGCGCTTCACCCGGCCTTTTTCACGAATATCAAAGGCAATGGCATTGGCTCTTCGTGTGGAGGTTGTATTTAGATTAATGTTGTATGCAATTAGAAAATTTCGCGCACTGATGGCTGTAGCTCCTGACTTAATAACACTTTCGTTGAATAGTGCAGGGCCAAAGTCTGGTTTCCAGTCGGGATTGGAGAGCTTTTCACCGAGCCCTTCATATTCTCCTGAACGACAGTTTGCCAGGTTTTTTCTTTTTTCTTCCTGGGCAGCAAACTCGTAGCAGTAAACAGGAATGCCCAGCTCTTTACCAACTCGTTCAGCCAGTTTGTGGGCATATTTAACGGTTTCTTCCATGGTAATATTCGAAACCGGTACAAGTGGACAAACATCTGTGGCTCCAAAGCGGGGGTGTGCGCCCTTGTGTTTGCTCATATCAATAAGTTCGGCAGCTTTTTTAATAGCCAGAAAAGCAGCATTGATGGCTTCTTCAGGAGTGCCAACAAAAGTAACTACTGTGCGGTTCGTTGCTTTTCCGGGATCAACATCGATCAGACGCACTCCATCAACCGTTTCAATCTGATCGGTAATTTGCTTTATTACATTCATATCGTTCCCTTCGCTAAAGTTAGGAACGCATTCGATGAGTTGTTTATGCATGGGTTTAAATTTTAGTATAAAGGTTAACAGACTTCAATAAAAAGCTTAGCTGCTTTAAGTCATTATATTTTTATCTCTACTCGAAATTTTAATTCCTTTTTTAATTACCATCTCAGGTTTTACTCTTCCCTGATTGTAAAGTATTTCCCTGTAATCTTCTAGCCGAAAAGCAATTATATCAGCAAGATTTCCTTCTTTTAACACTCCGCGGTCTTTTAAATCCAATGCTGCAGCTGCTCTGCAGGTTATTGCTGCTAAAGTTTCGGCAGTATTTAATTTTTGCTGCATGCTTAATATTGCTGCCTGTACCAATAAATCACCCATTGGTGCTGAGCCAGGGTTCCAATCGGATCCAATAGCCAGGCTTGCTCCCGCATCGAGCAATCGTCTGGCAGGAGTAAATGGGTCAGCAAGTCCGATCGAAGCTCCCGGTAGTGCAACTGGTATAGTGTTTTTCGAAGCCAGTAATTTTATTTCGTTTTCTTCTGAAGCTTCAAGATGATCGGCACTGATGGCATCTGCTTCGGTAGCAATTTTACTGCCACCTGTGGTAAACTGATCGGCATGCACTACTATTTCAAATCCCATTTTACGCGCTTCCATCAGGTAATCAAGCGCCTCCTCCGGTGAAAAGGCAGAGTCTTCAATAAAAATATCGACCCTGTTTGCAAGACCTTCCTCTTTTACTTTTGGTAAAAGTTGTTCAGCCATCATAGCAAGGTAATCAGTTGAGCTACCCCAAAAATCTTTTGGACAAATGTGTGCAGCAAGGCATGTCGAAAATAAGTCGGCTTCAGTAATCTTGTCTGCGGCACTGATTGCCCGGAGCATTTTTAACTCATCATCCACAGTGAGACCATAACCGCTTTTAACCTCAATAGTAGTAATACCGTCTTTAAGTAATTGATTGGCACGATAAACAGTAATATTGGAAAGTTCCTGCTCACTTGCGGCCCGGGTTTTAATTACAGTATCCCAAATACCACCCCCTGCTTTGGCAATCTCGATATACGATTTGCCCGCCAGGCGCATGGCATAATCAATTGCACGGTTTCCAGCCCAGCAGATATGTGTATGGGGATCGATAAATCCTGGCAGAGCTACATATGAACCAGAGATTTTTTCAATTTCTATGCCCTGGTATTCATCAAAAAGTACTTGGAATTTGTCAATACGTTCAATAAAATCTCCTTCGATTACTATTCCGGCATCTTCTATTATTTCAAGCACGTCGTCAGGTAAAGCCCCCTTAATCTGGAGCTTATCCATGGTAAGCAGTTGCCTGAATGGTCCGATGAGTTTTTTCTTTAGCATATGATAATGTTAGAAAAGACACAGAATTGGCACGTGTAAAAAACTACTGCTCAAATTTTCTGTCTTTTCTTCTGTTTTTTAAAATTTCAGGTTGTATTTATTCATATTATTTACTGCAATGTCGTATCCTGCATCGTTATGTCTGAATACGCCCATGGCTGGATCGTTGTGTAATACCCGCCTCAGGCAGCGCTCGGCACGTTCTGTGCCATCTGCCAATACCACCATTCCGGCATGTTGCGAGAATCCCATTCCTACACCACCACCATGGTGAAAAGAAATCCAGGTAGCTCCGCCGCTGGCATTTGACATCAGGTTGAGTAGTGGCCAGTCCGAAACAGCATCACTGCCATCGATCATTCCTTCGGTCTCCCGGTTAGGCGATGCCACTGAACCACAATCGAGATGGTCACGACCAATGACAACAGGAGCTTTTAATACGCCGTTTTTTACCATATCGTTGAACAGTAATCCTGCTTTTTCCCGCTCGCCCATTCCAAGCCAGCAGATTCTGCTGGGTAAACCCTGAAAAGCAATCTTCTTTTGAGCTTCTTCCAACCAATTAACAAGGTGTTTATTCTCAGGAAAAGCTTCCATCAGAGCTTTGTCGGTTTTTAAGATATCCTCCGGATCACCTGATAAGGCTGCCCAGCGGAATGGACCTTTACCGTCGCAAAATAAGGGGCGAATGAATTCCGGTACAAAACCCTGGAAATTGAAAGCATTTTCTTCTCCTCCCTGGCGGGCAAACTCTCTTAAGTTATTTCCATAATCAAAGGTAATACTGCCACGATTTTTCATTTCGAGCATAAAACCTACATGACGGGCCATACTCTTT
>DNTK01000496.1 GCA_003508755.1 Bacteroidales bacterium
CATTCGTAGAGCTGATCGAAATAGTCGGATGTGTAATATTCACGATCTTCCCAGTCGAAACCCAACCAGCGAATATCCTCCTTAATAGAATTGACATACTCGGTGTCCTCTGTTTCCGGATTGGTATCATCAAAGCGTAAATTACATTTTCCGTTAAATTTTTTCGCTAGTCCAAAATTCAGACATATCGATTTCGCATGACCAATATGCAAGTAACCATTCGGTTCTGGAGGAAAGCGTAAGTGTACACGCCCATCGTGTTTGTTTGTTTCCAGATCGGCTTCGATCATGGATTCTATAAAATTAAGTGACTTATTTTCTTCTGTGCTCATTGTTAATCAATTACCCGATAAAAGCTATATGAAATAAGGCGTAATGCTATTGTTTCGGTATTTTTTGACTTGCAAAAGTAAGGAATTTATCTGTTTCTTAAGCACCAGATTGAATGGAACAACTATTTTTGTATAAAAGAAAGATAAATGGGAAAAATAGTTTTTAAAAATCTTGAATTCTATGCATATCATGGTGTTTTGGAGGAAGAGCAAACCATTGGCAGTAAATATTTACTCGATCTTGAAATCGACCTTGATTTCTCAATAGCTTCAGCAACGGATGAAATTCAGGGAACAATTGATTATAGCAGGTTGTATTCATTGGTAGCGGAGGAGATGGCAAAGTCATCAAAACTAATCGAACATGTGGCAGGAAGAATTGTTTCCATGCTGTTTGTATCTTTTAAGAAAATTGACAGTGTAAAATTAAAGCTTACAAAAGTTAAACCCCCAATAAAAGGCAATGTAAACCAGGTTAGTGTTGAAATTGAAAAATCGAGGATTGAATTATGAGTAAAATGAAGGAATGTCCGGCCTGTAAGAAATCTTTTACCTGCGATGGAGAAAAAGATTGCTGGTGTGAATCAATGCAAATTCATAAGCGCGAATTCCTGGTTTTAAACGAAAAGTATTCCGAATGTATTTGCCCTGAATGTCTTGCTCAGTATGCAGAAAAATAACATCCTGGAATTTCTGTGAATTGAGGTTTCTTGTTCTCAAAAAATTTCTATCTTTGCAAGCCGATAATCAAAACGGTTCCGTGGCCGAGTGGCTAGGCAGTGGTCTGCAAAACCATTTACAGCGGTTCGAATCCGCTCGGAACCTCTCAGAAGGTTGAAAGATTGAAGTTCGGGGCTTCAATCTTTCTCTCCTTCAAAGACTTAAAAATTTTCTGGTTAAAGGAATCTACTCCTTTGTTTCAATGTTTTTGGCAAAAAACTTCACAATTACTTCACAATTAAATTGCCAAAAATGAAAAGTTCTGCTTCAATCTTCTTAAGAAAAGACTATCAAAAAACAGATGGTACAAATCCCATTTATTTACGAATTATTATTAGTGGAAAGAAAAAAGACTATTCTCTTGGGGTTTCAGTTTTGGAAAAGCACTGGAATGCCAAGAAATATGAAATTAAGGCTGCTCATGAAGATTCTTTTCGGTTTAATTTGCTAATTCAAAAGGAACTTAAGAAGGCAAAAGATATCTTTTTCAATTATGCTATTAGGGATAAGTATTTATCAATACCTGATTTTGATAAGCATTATAAAAATGACTCCTATAATAGTAAATCATTCTATAATTATATTGAGAAGCAAATTAGATTGCATATTGGTAAATTCTCGGAGGGTACGATTCATACGTATAAAACGCAGCTCAGTAAATTACAGAAATATAAACCTAGACTGGAATTTGGACATATAGATGTAGATTTTATTAAGGAATATGATAGTTACATGTCATGTACATTAGAAAATAATGAAAGTACCAGGACAAAATCTTTAAAGTTTATTAGTCAAATAATAAATAAGGCTATGGTTGATGGGATTGTTGAAGAGAATCCTTTCAAGAAAGCTAATATTAGGTTTAAGCGAATTAACAGCAATAGAGAGTATCTAACATTGAAGGAACTCGAAGTATTAGAGAAACTTCTTGCAAAAAGTAATTTGACTAAGAGCAAGACCAATGTGTTAGAGTACTTCCTGTTTTCATGTTACACGGGTCTACGCTATAGCGATGTTAAGCAATTAAGGTATAAGAATATAATAGATGGTAATATTTCTATTGTAACTAAAAAGACTCAGAAAAAAGTTGAGATACCTTTAATTCCACAAGCTAAAAGGTTTGTGGGCAAAGGATTGCCTGAACAAAAAGTATTTAGAGTTATCTCCGATCAACCTACAAATAGGTATTTAAAGGTTATCTGCGAAGATGCTGGTATTAAGAAACATATTTCTTTTCATTGTTCCAGGCATACTTTTGCCACAAACTGCCTTGAATTAGGTATTTCAATAGAAGTACTTAAAGAACTTTTAGGTCATAGTGAGTTAAGAGAAACACTATTATATGCAAAAACAACCAATAAAAAGAAAGCTGAAGCAATGCGGAAATGGATTTAGTATAATTTTATTCCTTAACTGTATTATTTAGGTTTGATAGTCTCTTTAGTTTAAGTTTGATTTCTGCCTTATGTTTGGAGATGTAGTTGTCTACTTTTGATTGATTTTTTCGAAGGTATTCTTTAGCCAGATTATTTCCTGTCATTTTAATACTCTCTATCCAAAAATTAGGATTACCAATCTGGTCAAGTGAAGCGTTTTTTGACATTTGCTTCACTCTTTGTATATAGAAGTCATTTTCTTTCTTTTCATTGTTTAAAAGATATTCAATTGATTGAATTATTTCGTGATATAGTTTTTCATTTACTACAATTGATTTTGATTTTTGGAGTGATTCGTTGGCTATCTTATGTGCTTTTTTAATTTCGGTTATTTCCAATTCTGAGAAACCTGAATTAGATAAAATTTCTTCTGATGGAAGTTTGGATATGTTGCCATTGCTGTCAAACTTGATATTGTAGGTGTTTATTAAAAAGTCCTCAATGCCATTCATGTAGAAAGATTTAATCTGTTTTGATTTCAATAATTCTATGAGTTTCTTTTTATAAAACACCTCGGATTCGAGGGTTTCAATTTTCTCCTCTAACTCTAATAGTTTGTCCTGCTCCTGGTAGTTGGGGTCAAATAATAGTGCTGTGTTTATTTCTGCGGCTTCACAAATTAATTGCAAGTTATTAACATCAATTTTTGTTCTTCCAGAAAGGTAGTTATGCATTGAAGCCTTAGGAATACCGGTCTTTTCAATGAGAGAGGCAGCTGAAATCCCTCTTTTTTTCACTAGCTCACTAATGCGTTTGTTGATATCAATCATAGTCATGGATTAATAAAATAAAACAAAAGGTATATAATTGTAGACATACAGCTAAAAAATAACACCATTGTTTCAAATATTATAATAATTATCAAATATATAAAATCTATGACTGAATTAGTAATTACTACAGAAGAAAAATTAATCAGTGTTTTCCGCA
>DNTK01000524.1 GCA_003508755.1 Bacteroidales bacterium
GGTGTAGGTAGCAATACGCTGATCGTGACCTACACGGATAAATTCCTTATCGAATCCTTCAAGCATGTATTCATAGAGATTATCTTCTGAAAATGCATAGTGCAGCGATGAAAAACTGATTGAGAACATACTTTCTTTGTGTGTAAGCTTAATTTTATCAATACTATTAATCGATTCAGTAAGGATTATACGGTTGTTTAACTCTTCTCCGACACTTACAGGTTTGTTGTATATTCTGAATTCAGTAAATACAACCGGAGGAATAAACTTGTCATCTAAAATTGAATCCGGATGGAACTTGTTGTAGCCGCTAACGCCCCCAAAATAAAAATATCCTGCTGTATCAATTAAACTTGCACCCCAAAAAAACTGGTAGTCTTGCAATCCGTCATTCAAACCATAAGTTTTAAACACATAATTTTCAGCATCAAATTTTGTAAGACCATAGGACGTACTCATCCATATATTTCCGCTCTTATCAGTTTGCGACGCATAGATAACATTGTTTGATAATCCGTTATAGGTAGTATAGGATTTTATAACCTCAACACCCTGCTTATCAAACAGCACTACCTGTAATCCTCCGCCATAAGTTCCTACCATTAATTTATTGGGATAAACTTCGCCATTGTAATTCAAACTGATTATTCTGTTTTCAGTGAGTCTGGTCGAATCGGGAGATTCGGAACTGTATTTTCGTATATTAAATTCATCATTAAAAATTGAATCACTCACATTTCTTCTTGAAAAATGACTTAATCCCCCGTACGATCCCACCCAGAAATCACCATGAATATCCTCTACGATACAGTTGCTCTGAATACCAAAAGGGGCAATGGAATTTGTATCATTATCGTCGTAAACAAATTGTCTGAATGCTTTTGATTCAGGATTATAAATATCTAAGCCATTTTCAGTTCCTATCCAGATATTTCCCTGCGAGTCTTCAAAAATATCGAGGATGATATCACTTGAGGTTTTTCCTTTGGATACAGGAATGAACTCAGAAGTACCTCGCTTAAGAAGAAACACACCATCTCCCCAAGTACCAATCCACATATTTTTGCTCTTATCGGAGTAAAGCTTAACAATTGAATTGCTGCGAAAGTGAAGTCCCTGAAATGAACCGTTAAAAATATTATAAAACTTACCGTCTTCTGCGCTAAGAATATCAATGCCGTTTTGTACGGTTCCTACCCAGAGGTTGCCAGCGGCATCATGGGAAAAGCTTCGAATAAGATTGTGACTCAGGCTGTGTTTATAAGATGAGTTGTGTCGGTAAACCTGAAACATCTTCTTTTTTGGATAGAAGTAATTTACACCGCCAGCACGTGTACAAAACCACATGACCCCCGAATTGTCCTCATAACAATGCCTTATTAAATTATTTGTGAGACTATTAGAGTTGGTTGGGATGTGCCTGTAGTGGTTTACCTTCTCAGTACCCTTTAATACATAAATACCGTCTGAGGAACCAATGAATAATTGGTTTTGCCTGTTGTAATGAAAACTGAAGGTTTCAGAGTTGGTGAGGGTATTAAATGTGCTGTCGCTTATATTAAAATAGCAGGCGCTGTTGCGGGTACCAACAAATGTTATTCCTTCGGGAGTTGTATAGATGGTATTTATGCTGTTGTTGGGTAATTTATATTTACTGTATGGTGTGTGTTTAAAATTACCAATAAGTTCTCTATCAGCATTCAATATAGTTATTCCGCTGTCTCTGTGCGCTAACCAGGTATTTCCAGCAATGTCAAAACCAACATCAATTACTTCGTCGCTGGCGATGGAGTTCTGGTTTGTATTGTCGTAATAGAGATGCTCACTGGCATAGGTGTCCGGATTAAATAAAATTACTCCGTTCGATTGTGTACAAAGCCATAACATACCGCTTGAATCCTGTCGAATTTTACGTATTGTTCCAAGTGGTGCATTATCATGTCCTGCCAGGGGGATATCAATTTTTATAAAGTCTTCCTTTACAGGATTATACAAATATAATCCGCGATAATTGGTGCCAATCCATATATTCGACTTAATATCAACGAATACATCATATATGAAGTTATCACGGATGCTATTGGATTGGTCACTGCGTCGAAAAACTTTTGTGTTGTATCCATCGTACCTTGCTAATCCATCAGAGGTGGCAATCCAAATAAAACCCGCACTGTCTTGGGTCAGGCTGTAAGTAATATTACTGGGCAGTCCCTTGTCTGTAGTAAGGTGCTGGAAGCTTATATTATAACCAGACTGCTGGGCAAAATTACTCAGGCTAAGGAACTGTAAAAACAGCAAAAAGAAACTAACTGAGAGAACATGTTTCATAGTAAAATCGACGTTTCCCTTAAAGGTATGAAATAAATCCTGCTTCCTATCTGCGAGTTATTAAAAGCTTGTTTGTTGTTGAGCGAATTTATTTAGTTTCATCTCCAGCGTTTTTTGATTTCTGAGTGATGATGAACGAATTGTTTTAATGATTACTTTTTCTCGCTCATAAACTTCTTTTTCGCGGGCAGTATGGTTCTCATACCATGCCAGAAAAAATTTATTTTCGCGCGCAATACTTTTCTTCTGCTCCTTTAGAGCATCACGGTTTAATTCACTAATATCTGATTGAATCTCATTATGATTTTTAAGCTTACTTGTAAAGGAGATAGCGTGCCGATAGCTTGCAATGAGTTTATCGATAGTGGCATTGTATGCAATTAATAGTGTGTCGGCATTTTCTGTAATCTTATGTAATTTGGTATAGAGCCCCATTTGTTTTTTTAAATTTTTCTGCAGCTCCCCGGCATTTTTGTAATAGGCCCGCCCCGTATTTTGCAGATCACTCTTTGCTGTTTTTTTGTCGTCCAGAAAGTCCTCAATTTCTTTGTAAATTGTTTTCAGGGAATCAACATAATCAATAATATTCTCTTCCTTTCCCTGTAATACCATATTGCCAAGAATTTCGATGTTTTTCTTAAATACTATGTTAGCCCTGGCAATACTATCATTTATTTGTGCATCAATGTTGCTAAAATTATCCACTACATATATGAGCGAATCAAGAGGAACTAAAAACTCAGGTACTTGCTCTTCCAGGGCGGCCAGTTCATTTACCAGTTGATTGTATTGGTTGGTATCGGTATATAATAATTCCTTTTTTAATACAAGGGGTATTTTCTTAATTTCAGTTCTTCCAATATTTACCTGGTATCCTGTCATCTTTTTCTTATAAGAAGAGCTTTTCCCCACAATACTTTTCTGACCGGAGCGAAAACGATCCTGCGCCTTTTTCGCTTTCGATTTTATCCTTCCAGTTAGTCGTTTTTGGTCTCTTGCTACTTCGCGTAAATAATTTTTGCGGGCCCTGTAAACCGAGTCGGTGAGGATTTTATGCCTTTCAATGGCATCAACAATGGTAGTATACTCATAAAAATATTTTTCAAACTGGTAATAATTCTTTTCATTAATAGTTCTTTCCAAATCATATTGCAAGGAACGAATATAATATCCGTTTGCCAGGTCGAAATAGTTATTTTTATTGTACTTATTTCCATTTATGCCTTCCAGCTGCAGCACATAATCACTGTTTTTATTCCGAATTTTCTCAATCTCTTCTTTAAAAAACGGATAATCTGTTTTATCGCTCAATGTATCATTCTCAAAAGCTTTAAAAGAAAGCGGGTTTTTGCTCAACAACCACTTTGGGTCGAGTGGATACTGTTTTTCTTCAAGGTAGGTAATGGGTACATCAAAAAATTCATCGCTGGGTTGCTGGGTGAAATAAGTTTTCTTTTTTGCATAGGCTATGCGAAATACTGCATAAAGTGCCTTTTGAGTTCCAGTATATCGTGCATTTATACTGCCTGAACCCCATGATGGATCCACATGTATCCATTCGTCGTTAATATGAAGAATAGTCCAATGGTGATTGC
>DNTK01000363.1 GCA_003508755.1 Bacteroidales bacterium
ATTTTTCTCTCCTAAAGCCCTATCGGTGTTGTGGCAAAACTCATCCACAGAAAAATTGGCCGGAGGTACTTATGCACAGAAACTTAGTATTGATGGAAAAACAACTTTTCTAATCAATGGATTTCATCCACGCCAATTAGAACATTTTACTGCACCGGGTCGCAGCATAATTGTGATGACACTTACCAGCCATGCCGACTGGTCAGTCGCAAGAAATAAGCTCATTGGTAAAACCAACCCGGCTGAGGCTATTCCGGGAAGTATTCGCAGGGAGCTGTTAGAAAGAAAAACTGAATTTGGTTTGCAGGAAATTTCATCCAGTTGGAATGGTGTGCATTTATCTGCAGGACCCGTTGAAGGTCTTGTTGAATTAATAAGATATAATTCGGACCATGAAAGAAATAAAGTTGCAGACACAAGCGATTATAATTTTGGTGCAACCCTTTTGAAAGCCATGGGGCCTGAAATAACCGATAAAATATTTTCAAATCCAACCCTCAACTATAACGGCAAGGCTGTTTCTGTTTTTGACTTAACAGAAGAAATGAATACTGATGATTGTATTGATTTGCTGAAAAAGCTCTTTCCTTAGGAAGAATAAGGCATATTTTCCTTTTTTAATACCCCACTAGTTCAAAGGGGACATCAACATTTTCCATGAATTCCTCACCTGAATCAAGCATATCTTCATCGTCTTCCTCATAAAACCATATCACCTGCACATTGTTGCCGGCTTCATATAATTCTTCAAGTTTAATCAGCACATCCTGAATTAGTTTTGAGGTAGCTGTATTGAAATAAATATACCTGAAAACAAACTCTGTGTATTCCAAAGGTGCAGCTTTGTATTCCTCCAACCATTCAATAACAGGCTGATAAAACGAAACCACATCTTCAGGCAATGAGCGACCAGAAATCTCAAATACTTCACTCTGAGGATCGAAAATTACTTTTGGAGTATCGTTAGTGCCTTGAATATCGAGTGGTTCCATAATTCGATTTTTGGTTTAAGGGTATTTATATGTACGACAAAATAAAAAATATGTTTGACATGTGCACATGAATTAATTAACAATTAATCAGCTACAAATACTTTTTGACCACAATTGTTGCAGTTGCCATCACCTGAAAGGGGCGAAACACGTACATGGTAACCTTCTCGTTCTATTATTAATTCTTTGCATTCTGCACAAATCGTATGTTCGTATTCTTGTGAGATGTAATTACCCAGATAAATATAATCGAGGTATTCCTGGGCAATCTTTACAAAACTTTTTAGCGTCGCCGGGTTTGTTGCTTCAACGTTAAATTCGTGACGCGGAAAATAACGTGAGATATGAAGTGGTGTTTCATTTCCCAGTTCTTTAACCATCCATTTAATAAAGTCTCTGAATTCGGTTTCATCATCGTTTACAGACGAAACTACCAAATAAGTGAGCTCCAGATGAATTCCTGCCTTAAAAATCTTAACCGCATTTTTAAGCACGGGCTCCAACCTTGCACCGGTAAATTGCAGGTGTGTAATAGGATTAAATGCTTTTATGTCGAGATTAACAGCATCGATATATTTTAGGTATTCATTTAAGGGAATTTCTGAAAGGTATCCATTACTAACAAGTACATTTTTATATCCTTCTTTTCGGAATAATCGAGCAACCTGAATGTTCGATTCAAAAGCAATGGTAGGTTCGTTATACGTGTAAGCAATACCAATATTCTTATTTCGGGAACCAGCCAGTTGCAGTAATTGCCTGGCTGTCATCTGTTTTTTATTTACCCTAGTCTCAACCCCCGACTGAGAAATTTCACAATTCTGACACCATTTGCATCGCATATTACAGCCTAAACCTCCCACAGAGAGTATTTCAGTTCCCGGGTAAAAGTGATAAAGCGGCTTTTTTTCAATCGGATCGAAACTTATGGCAGAATAGGTTTCATAGCCTTCGGCAATTAATTTACCACCAATATTCCTCCGAATGCGACAAATTCCGGCCTTTCCATCTCCCAGCTTGCATGAATGCGGACACAACCTGCAATGAACCTTTCCACCTTCCAGAACAGAATAATATTGGGCCTCCATAGCACGAAAATCATTATGTATGCGCCTTTAATTTACGATATTAATAAAGGAGAATCAACCTTAATTAATAAAGAAGCGATATATGTGTATTACATTGTTGAGGAAGTCTGAGGTGACAAATTCTAATTTACATCTGGCAGTGACGAATAGTTTTTACTGTATTGCAACATTTGAGCAGCAAAACTCTTTACATAACTCACTTTTACATCTAGTACCTTATCTCCCTGGGTTACCAGCTCAAACTCAGGATTTACAAAGCCGGCATAAGGAGCAAGATTAAGTTTGGCATAACGCTCAAGTACTTCTTTATGTAAATCTCTATTTACCTGCACCGCATACTTTTCAACCAGTTGCTTACCAGCTTCAAAATCACCTTCGGATTTAATGCGTTGTACTTCATTCAACAGCCTACCAAAAAGACGATGCAACTTGTTAAAATCGTTTATAATAAAATACGTTTTCCCGGTTCTAAATACTTTTTCAATAACATTTTCAGCCATTCCATTTTCGTAGCACCAGCTGGCAATTAATTGCCGGTTTCGCATATGTGCCTGTTCAATATTTTTTCCATATTCAACCCGTTTAAGCTGAGTCATTAATCCGTTTCGGATATAGGTAATGTATTCTGCCTTAGCAACATCCAGATTGGGTTGCACCCCTAGCTCCACCATTTTTGAATTCATAGTAAAATACAGAGCAAATAAGTCGGCACGCGTTTCCTCCAGGGCGGAAGCATAGTTTTTAAGTGCATCGGAGCTAACGCCTGGAAGTAATTGTCCCGAACCATGACCAAGGCATTCATGCAGATCAACATGAAGGTTATGGGCCAGGTGTCCGTACTTTTTAACCAAATCAACTTCCTCCTGACTGTAAGAGAATTCCTCCAATTCATCAGTGCTTAAGTCAGCCTGATTGTACGCATATGTTATATTTTGCATGGTTACCGATTTAGAACCATGTTCTTTTCGAATCCAGTCGGCATTCGGAAGATTTATGCCTATAGGAGTTGCAGGATAACAATCGCCCCCCAGGCTGGCAACTGTAATTACTTTTGCCGAGACGCCTTTCACTTCTTTCTTCTTAAACCGATTGTCAATAGGTGAATTATCCTCGAACCATTGAGCATTGCTACTTATTATTTCTGTTCTCTTTGTAGCTTCGAGGTCTTTAAAGTTAACTACCGATTCCCAGGTTGCTTTTAATCCCATGGGATCGGCGTAGTTTTCGATGAAACCGTTCACAAAGTCAACCTGAGCATTCACATCCTGCAACCAAAGTACATTGTATTCGTCCCAGGTTTTAAGGTTTCCGGATTCATAGTATTCAACTAGCTTTGCAATACTTTCTTTCTGTATTTCATTCTCTGCCAGATCTTTGGCTTTTTGTAACCAATAGACAATTTTCTCTATGGCTTTTGAATACATTCCTCCTATTTTCCAGGTGTGTTCTGCCAACTCACCATTTTTTTTTACCAGCTTTGAATTTAAACCATGGGATACAGGACGCCTGTCATCCGGATTTTTACTGGAACTATAATATTCTTCAACTTCATTCTGCGTTATATTTTCGGAATAAAAATTCACGGCCGAATGGATTATCATATCCTTTCCTTCCTCCTGACAAAGTGCTTTAGGAAAGATATTTGGATCGAAAATAACAGGTCTAATAACAGCCAGCGTCTGCTCCAGATTTTTTCCCGGGATGACTGCGAATCCCTCCTTATCGGAAGCACTAACCAATTCATTAAAGTACTCTTCAGAGAATTCTGGCATTAACTTATCAGAGGCGTAATGATGATAGATACCGTTCGAAAACCAGATTCGTTTTAAATATACTTCAAACTGCTTCCAATTTTCGGTGGTTCTGTTCCCCGAAAAGCTTTCATAAATATTTTCGAGCATACGCCTGATAATCAGGTTGTATTTCCCGTTCTGATCGAACAAAATATCGCGCCCGTATTTACCTGCTTCAGTCAGGCAATAAATCAATTGTTTTTGTTTTAATGAAAGATTTTCGAATCCGGGAACCTGGAACCTTAGAATGCGTAAATCGGCAAATTGTTCGAGTACATAATTAAATTCATGCTTTTTTGCCTCTTGATTACTATCGATATTATGACTAGCCACTGGCATATTGGAATTGTTTGTTTAACGATAAATCGCCTCATTATTGAGAGACTTTGTAGCAGGGGCAAAGTTAGTTGAAAAACGGAGAAGCTTACCCGGCTGAATAAAAGATTCGAAAAATATATGAGGAAGCTGAAGCACAAAACAGCAGGGCACCCTGCCATTGCCCATGGGAACATTCATGTTTTAGCTCATCGAAACGAAACAAATGGGCGAGCAATACATATTTTAATCCATCTGCGACTTAATCATCCTTTGTCATCATGGCATCATCTTTTGGAAGTTCACCTTCCAGTTGTAATTTCCTGATGGTACTTAGCAAAGGTTCTTCCGGCAAAATAACATTGTCCTCGAGCCAAAAGTTACCGGGTGTATTTTTTACTTGTTCAACCAGCACATCTGAAGGTTTCGATAGTTCCCGAAAGGGTATTTTTAGTTTTGTTGTATCCGATATACCAGTGATTACAAATTCGGAAGTTGAACTAAAGTCACAGGAAAAGCCTTTATTTTCTTTTCCCCTCACTTTTTTTACTTTAATACCAAAATCGCTTCGAGCGTAATGTAGGTTCCAAACATTGTTATAAAACCGGTATTCAACTTCATACCTTGCATGCACAGGTTTAACACGGTATCCCCGAGGTGTTTTTTTTACAAGTAATGAGCGGGCATATCGAATCCCATCTCTTCCCAGCTCAAATTCGGCACGCACCAGTGCAAGACTTTCAGCATCGATATATAAAGTACCATTATACCCTGGGTATTTAATTCCCTCCTTAGCCACAAACTTAATCACATAGGTCTGTCTGTTGCCATAGATTATAGTTTTATGAAGTTTATAATCACATTCACTTTCCAGTTGCTCGTTATAAAAATAGCTTCCATATTTTGCCACATCAAGCCGTAAACCATTATATAGTCCCCCTTCAACAACAAGGTTCACCAATTCCGATTGTGTAATATTGGTACCGTTTCGTCCCTTAACAAACCGAATTAAATCGCTTTTTTCATTGGTGTAACTATTCTTCTTTATTTCAATTAAAGCCTCCGAAAGTGAGATATAATTCTCATCCTGTTTAGAAGATTCCCTAAAAAAAGCGTTCATAACTGTGGGCTTGGTAGCATAGTTTTTGCCCCTTGCATTGAAGGAACCTTTTACTATATCTACAGGGTTTACAGGCCGAACAATTACATCCCTAATTACATAATTTTCTACCTCTAACTTCACTTCAAGCTCGTTAGTAAGATATTGATCCGGTGATATTTGTTTGTTTTTATACCCCAAACTGGTTATGGTGAGGGTATCATTTGTAAATCTGGAAGGAAGCACGAATTTAAAAACACCCTCAGCATTCGATATTGTTCCAAGGCTTTTATTTTGGATGTAAATAGTCGCAAAAGGAATAACTTGCCCCTTACGACCGGTTACCCTCCCTTTTACAATAACTTTATCATTTTCAATACTGCTAGGTGATTGAGGAGATAGTATTATCTGTCCTCTGCGCTCGATATACAACACCGATTGTTCTGAAAACAAGCTGTCTAACAAATAATTTACTTTGTAAACACCTTTCGTAATTGTTACCTGCCGATGGGGAGTGATGGCACTGGAATAAACGAAACCGGTACCTATCTGGCTTTGAATCGTATCAAGGTACTGCTCAATGGTACCTTCTTCAAACGAGATATGTACAGGCTGAAATAGTTTCTCCTGTGCTTTCATGGAACAAATAAAAACAGAAAGAAAAAGGAGTACCGATGCTATTTGCCTGGATATATTCACTAACAATTAATTCTTTACTGAAAAAACGAGTTCTTTATCGTTAATAGTATATTCAAATTGCTGTTGTGTGGTAATGTTCAAATCTTCTAAAATAACCTCCAGAGACTCAGTACTATATTCACCAGAAAATAATGGATCCTGAAAATTAAGGTTTTTATCCATGACCAGTTTTTTGTCAAAATATTGAGCTAATGTATAAAGTACTTCTTCTACCGGGGTGTTTCTGAATTCGAGTTTTCCCGTTTTCCATGCAATCGTGTTGGGATTTAAATCAATTTTATCATCAAATTCTTTTTTTCGGGTATTGTATTTTACCATTTCATCTTTTACAAGCTCTATTCTATTGTTTTTATTTGACGTCTCAAAGAAGGCTACTTTTCCACTCACTACACAAAGCTGAATGCCGAATTTTTCAGCTTTTACATTAAAGCTGGTACCCAATACCTCGATGGTTGAGTTAGAAACAAATACTTTAAAAGGTAAATCTTTGTTGGGTTCAACATCGAAAAATGCCTCTCCCTCCATTATTATGTCCCGATTTCCCTGGCCGAAATTATTGTTATAAAAAATGCTGGAGCCTGCATTCAGGGTTACCACGGAACCATCAGGCAAGGTAAGATCTTTTGTATATAAATCGGCAACTTCTTTAAAATAATCGGTTTGCTCCGACCCCGGGATCGTTTTGATGGTTAGATTTAAGACATAGGCCAGCCCAAACGCAAGGACCAGGATAGCCGAGATTCTTAACAAGTATTGTGGCAGTGGTATGCGCTTTGCTCGTGTATGAAGTCCCATTCTACCA
>DNTK01000330.1 GCA_003508755.1 Bacteroidales bacterium
CGCTTTCATAATGCCCTATATCAACGATTGAAAGGCGATTTCCACCATCAAAGAACTGGTGATATTTGACATCGCCGGTTATAAATACATCGGCACCAGTGGCTAATGCATGCTTTATGAGAAATGATCCACTGCCACCACAAACAGCCACTTTTTTTATCATTTTATCAGCAGTTCCTGTATAGCGAATACCTGTCGCATTAAACACCTTTTTCAAATCTGCCAACAAATCTTTCAGGGGCATGGCTTTTTCAAGATTACCTATCATACCGGCGCCCGCATGGGGGTTCTCGTTTGCCAGTGGGTAAATGTCATAGGCCACTTCTTCGTATGGGTGACTTTTAAGTAAAGCCTGAATCACTTGATTCTTTCTAAACCGTGGTAAAATAACTTCAACTTTTGTTTCTGACTCGTAATGTATAACACCTTTTTCACCCACATAGGGGTCAGAGTGGTCTAATCCCCTGAAAGTTCCCTGACCTTGCGTATTAAAACTACATTTATCATAATTACCAATATAACCACCCCCAGCTTCAAATATGGCCTCCCTTACCTCAGTAGCCTTCTCCTCCGGAACAAAAGTAACCAGCTTAAAAAGTTGTTCCTTTAGTGGCGCAAGTATTTTAGTGCCTTTTAGGTTTAGTTTCTCGCAAATCTTTGCATTAACGCCCGTTGGAACATTATCAAAGTTCGTGTGGCCTGCATATATTGCAATATTGTTTCTAATAGCCTTTATGGCTATACGCTCAATGTAATTTTTTCCGGTAATGCTTTTTAAACCCTCAAATAATACCGGATGGTGAGCCAAAATAAGATTGGCTTGCTTCTGCAAGGCTTCATCAATCACTTCTTCGGTAACATCAAGCGTACAAAGAATTCCACTGACTTCGTTTTCGGGATTTCCAAGGTTCAGGCCTGAGTTATCATACGTTTCCTGGAAGCCTCTCGGAGCAATTTCTTCTAAAAGCTGAATTATGTCTTTTACTTTCATAAATATGATGGTTCGTGCAGATGTATGATTTCTTCTTTGTTAATCTGAGACACGGATACATTAATTATATCGCTCAAAAACAGATTTTCGTGGCGAACAAAGCATGTCTCAATATAATTTTTAATAAAACCCCAAAGTAAAAAAAAATCCCCGAAGTTTTTTTTCCTTCGGGGAATTAAATAATATATCATTTAGTTTTAGAGGCTGTCTTTAATATCGAGCAATAATTTTTTTATATCGGTTAGCGATTTTATAATTTCAAAATTCTCTGTTGTTTCCTCCTTGTTTTCCTTCAGCTTCTTCTTTGCACCATTAAGGGTCATTCCTCGCTCTTTGACCAAATGATAAATTAAATGGAAATTATCAATGTCCTTTTTTGTAAAAAACCGATTCCCTTTTTTGTTTTTCTTGGGTTTAATTACATCAAACTCTTTTTCCCAAAATCTTATAAGCGAGGTGTTTACATTAAACATTTTTGCTACCTCACCAATTGAATAGTAAAGCTTTTCTACCTTTTTTTCGATATAGGGCATAAATCCGGAAAGTGAAATAAGAAATAAATATATGAAATAAATACAAATAAACCAAGTGTTTAAGCCTAGTCACCTAAACAATAGAAATAACCATTGCGTGATGCGATGTATATTTTACGGTCATTGACAACGGGTGTCGACTCGTAGGTCCCTTTATGTTTAGCTCGTTTGGTAAACTGCATACGATGATCGAATTCAAATAAGTAGAGCCCGCCGTACCCGCCAGCAATCAGTTTATTTTTTACAAGAATTGGTGTTGAAATGGATGCCCCGGTTTTATATTTAAAGACTAATTGAGGGCGGTAGTAGGTGTGCGTTAAATTGGGGCCAGAGACTTTTTCTGTCGAGTCAATTTTGGTATGGTTAACCACGTAAAGGTATCCGTCAATAGCCGAAAATGCTGCCAGATAGGGCATTGTATCGTTCACATATTTATCGTTTACACTGGCCGAACCTATTACCCCGCCTTCCCAGCTGGCGTATTCTTTATTTTCTGTGGGGTAAAACCATACGACAGCTTCGTCTGGCTTCTTCCTGGGATTTAATTTCATAACACCTCCCTGACCATCGATGTATTGCTTCTCAATAGTAACAATAAGACAAGAATCATGGGTTACCACAGCGGATCCGTCGATATCCGAGCCGATGTAGAAATCCCAGGTAATGGTGTCTTCCTTTAAGCAATAGCCAAAAATATGTCCAACACCAGAGGCAATGTATATTACACTGTCGAGGATGCAGGGTGACGATTCCGTTACAAGGTTTCCGCCATGTGCAATAACATCACTTTGTGTATAAAGCTTTATTTGTTGAAAAAGCTCTGGTTGCAGCATGCCATCTTTTAGCTTTGCCTTTTTATAATCGGGATTAAATTTTGTAAAAAGTGAATTCTCCAGCCCAATGTAGGCTGTATCTTTATGAACTAATGCGCTGCCGTCGACATCACGGCTGTAGCTGCGTGTAAACTTAACGTTGTGCCTCCAGAGTTCTTTGCCGGTAAAGTATGATATACCCCTATAACTTGGGACATATTTCGTGTCAAGGTATTTTCCGTACCCTAGTCGACTTCCCTGAAGAATAACCAATTTATTTTCTGTTTCGGATGAGTCCGGGCTTACCCATATGGTTCCGGTTCCTTTCACAACATCATCAAACTTATATTGCCAGACGATATTTCCATTTTGGGCATTGAACTTTTTAAGGTTATGGTCATAGGCCCCCTGGATGATAAAGAGGGTTGTGTCTTCTTTTACAAGCAATGGTTGACCTGTCCAACCTGCACCAGCCCACTCCACATCTCCACGTTTTCTGGAGATGGTGGTTTTTCCTTTACCCAAATAAATCTTCCATTTAACTGCAAGGGTATCGGGAGCTTCGTTTCCGTAGTAATTGCGCTCAAAGTTCCCGAGAAAGGTTGGATTGATTAATTTGAACGAAGGGATTTTAATTTTTGTTGGCAGCGAGTCGTTGTTTTGTTCTTGGGCAACAAGGAGGTGGCCTGCAAAAAGTAATACAACAATTTGCATAAGGAGAAAATAATTTCGCATGATGAAGGAATTAATCAAACGACTGCCCTGATTTCTGCGACAGGTCAATCATTTTTTCATATTCGGCTGCCGATAAATCGTTAAAATAATAGTTAACCGGATTTACCTTTTTATTGTTTAATAACACTTCGTAGTGCAGGTGTGGGGCTGTTGAGAGGCCAGTGTTACCTACATAACCAATTACATCGCCACGCTTTACTTTCTGCCCTTTTTTGACATTGAAAGAATTCATGTGCGCATATAGGGTTTTGTAGCCAAATCCGTGGTTTATAATAATTTTATTACCATAACCTCTTTTGGATTTATCGAGTCCTTCAATAATACCATCGCCTGTGGCATAGATTTCGGTGCCGGTTGGAGCGGTAAAGTCCATGCCATAATGGAACTTCCTGATTTTATAGATG
>DNTK01000002.1 GCA_003508755.1 Bacteroidales bacterium
CTGTAGGATGGGTCTTTTATGGTACTAAAAGCCTTATCATCGACATACCAAAGCATTTGAAGCACATTGGTTGTATCGCCGGTAAAAGTTACTTCAAGCGGACTACAACCCTGATTAATCGTATAATCAAAATCAACATTTACATCCGGGTAAACACTCACCGATTTTATCAGGGTATCAGAGCAAGATTTGTCCGAAACAACTGCCAGGGTAATAAATCTTTCGTCTATGGAACTACCTGAGTTACTAAAGGTATGACTGGGGTTGGTTTCTATGCTGGTGGCTTCACCTGCAAAATCCCAGGCATAATCTAAGTTTGCGCCTTGTGAGTTATTGATCATCTCAGCCGTAAAAGGCGGACATGCTACAGCTACCGGAAAGTAGAAATCAGCATCGGGTTTTGCAAAGATGGTCACTTGTTTTGTAAGTGTGTCTGTACAATTGAAATTACTCGTTGCCGTTAGTTTTACCTTATAGGTTCTGTCATCTACCGGACTAAAATTATTATAGAGGTGTTCCGGATTTTCCTCAATCGAACTGGAACCATCGCCAAACACCCAATATGCCTGGTCGGCATTTTCTGAATTATTTGTAAATACTGTGGTGTGGGGGTAGCAGGTGGCTGCAAGATCGGGATCAAAAGCTGCAGTTACTTTGGGATACACTGTAATGGTATCGCGCCAGGTCGAGGAACAATTATGTTTGTTATATACCGTTAGACTTACTTCTTTGTCGATTGGTGATGAACTACCCGTATTTTCAAAAACGTGGTAAAATCTATTGGTGCTTACGTTGCTTGTATCTTCGCCAAAGAAATCCCAGTGGCGATAGCTTATTCCACCATTTGTATAGGTTTGGTCAACCTGGAAACTGTCTGCAGAGCAGATTGCCGACGGTGCCAGGGAGAAAAATGCATCCACCAGAGAGTATACATAAATCTGTTGTGTGGCTGTATCGCGACAACCATATTCGCTTCGACCATAAAGGTTTACCGTAAATGCAGTGTCGTAATTCCGAAAGTTGTTTTGCTCCAAATCGGGTGGATTGGCATCGGACGACATGAATTTATTATCGATGTACCAGGTAAAACTTGTTCCCGGAATTAGATTCGTGGTGTTTGTAATTGTTGATACCAGGGGCTGGCAGCTTACTGTATCGCTCATAAGAATGCCTGCCTCTAATTCAGGATAAACAGTAATGGGCACAATATGCGTATCGGCACAGGCCAGGTGTGCCGGATCTGAAGCTCCTGAAGCAATGAGCCGAATGTTGTAGTTTCTTACCGTTTCGTCTTCTTCTATGAAAGCAGGTACAGCAGGTTCAAAATCGGTACTTGTATTCCCGTTGTCAAAATCCCATTCAAACACTTTTGCTCCTGTTGAGGATAAGTTGTCAGGACGAATAGTAAATGGTGAACAGCTATCCACTACCGGAAGATTAAACTCCGCATCTACAAAAGCAAAAACTTCTACCGGACGCGTGACTACACTGTCGCATCCAAGCAGGTTGCGCGCAGTTAGCTGAACCATATAGGTGGTGTCGGTATCGGTTACATTATTAAAAAGTTTATTAAAGTTAGCGGCACTATTGGTAGAGGAAGAATTATCTCCGAAGTTCCAAGTGTAGGTTAAACTGCCTCCTGTAGAGTTATTTTGAAGCCCTACATCCAGCGGAGCACAACCGACACTATCACTGGTAAAATCAAATTCGGCCACAACCTGCGGAAAGAGTAATAATGGACGGGTAATACTATCGTAGCATAGCTCGGGATTTCGCACAACCAGCTTTATCATCAGCGTAGTATCCTGATTAACCAGCGGGTTAATAAAATTGCGATTGATAACCGGATTGTTATCAGTTATAAGGGTACCAGTCCCAAAATCCCATTGGTTTACCTGTGATCGAACACTGGTGTTGGTAATTTGTGCCAGCAAGGGAGAACAGTTGTTGTCATAATTCATTCCAAAGTCAGCCTTTATGTAGGGATGGACAGTAATATTAGTATCCATCTGATCCTGGCAGAAATAACCCGATACAGCTGTTAAGGTAACAGTGTAAACGGTATCTTTATCGGTTCTGTTATAAAATGCTTTGGTATAGCTTTGAGCGGTTGAGTCTTGGCTAAATGTATTGTTTCCGAAATCCCAGTCGTATTGCAGCTTATAACCGAATGAATTATTCGTAAATACAATTGGGACGGAATCGCAAACAATGCTTTCGCTAATGGTAAAGTCGGCAATTACATCCGGGAAGGTTACTAAGCGTCTTGTAGCTGAAGTGTCCATACATCCAAATCGGTTAGCTGCAACTATATGCACAAACAGTGTATCAGGTCCTGCCGCGGTAGAAGTATCGTAATGAGTAATGGTCACGGGAGACAAGTTGGTTGCTTTGGCAGAGCTATCGTTATAGAAATAGTCGATGTTCCACCAGAGGGTATCGACACCTATTGAACTTATTGGACTCAAAGTTGAGATAAGTGGCGAACAGGATGATGTAACATCCACAGCCAGGTTAACATCTATTCGTGGATAAACCGTTATATCCTGCCAGGCTGTATCTCTACATTCGAAAGGTGAGGTTGTTACCAGCGATACGGTGTAAACTGTATCTTTCTTCGAAAAATTATTATACAATTTAGTAGGAATACTGTCAATAGACTGTGAGTTATCTCCAAAGTCCCAGAAATAACTGGTGGAATCAAGATTACCCGAT
This sequence comes from Bacteroidales bacterium, assembly GCA_003508755.1. GTDB lineage: Bacteria > Bacteroidota > Bacteroidia > Bacteroidales > UBA10428 > UBA10428. The sequence continues at coordinate 2,716 of DNTK01000002.1, forward strand.
GAATTGTTTTCAAAAGAAATAAACAGGGGTTGGCAACCAATGGTGTCGCTGGCCGTAAAACCAGCTTCTATCTGCGGTTTAACCCGAATATCTTTCGATTGTTTTGTCGGACAGGAGTTAAACGGTCCCTTAACAATTAATTCAACGGTATGCACCTGTATAGAATCGGTATGGTTTTCCGGTAACAACAAATCAAATGTTCGGGGTATGGTATCCTGATCGATTTGATAAGCACTACCCACGGCCGGTTTTATTGTCCATACCTGGTTTACTCCCACAATCGTATCAGATTGGTTGTTTAAGGTTGGTGCAAAAGGCGAGCAACCTAAATCGCTGGAGAATGAGAAGCTGGTGGTGGCACTTTCTAAAACAATGATTTCAACAGGTAAGGTGTCTTTCGATTGGCACTCGCCTGTTACAATAACATTAAAGTAATAGATTCCAGAACTATCAGGAAAGAAATAAGGAGCTGCAACAGTGTCGTAATCTAATTGATTTACCAATGGGGGATCGAATGGAGCATACCATTTGTATGATGTTCCTCCACCTGCAACAACCCTGATAGGATTTAGATTACAAAATATTTCAGAATTACCCTGGGTAAAACCACCGATACCGGCCGAGGCATCGCTGGCAGCAAAATCGGAGAAATAACCATAACGACATCCAGGAGATTGCCTGGCCTGCATGGTGCCTAAGTGAAACCGGGCAATTGGGTTGTCAACCCTGAGAATTTGTCCGTCAACAACATTATTGTAATAAGCCGAACCCCCGGCTTTAGTCCTGTCATAAACGGCAAATGCCGAATCCATAATGTAGGTGAAATGATTCGGATCAATTTGAACCGGTGGGCCACCGTTTATACTATAAGTAAAATTATGTATAGCCTGGTTTCTAAACGGACTCCCAGTAGTTGTATCGTTGCGAACCATTAAGTTATTAAAATATACAAACCCTGTGGCCGGAGAACGTTTTACCGTTACACTGTGCGAGCCAGTACATTTATCAATTGGGGGAAGTATAGCGCCACCCAGTTCCCGTGCCGCATTATTAATATCAGCATTGGTTGAATAACCTGAAATATGGTTCAGGTAAATCGGTTTGTCTGCCCTGATGTGTGTCACCAGGGGGGGCACTGTTTTGGTAATAGTATATTCGAAATAATCACCGGCATTTAACGGGCCGGCAACCCAGGCACCATCAATATAAATATTGGTACCATCTTGTGTTGGTGTAATAAACACAGCTTCGCCATCGACGGTAGTTGTAGCTCTGTCGCGAACCCAGCCATGAAGGGCAATGTATTCAAGGCCAACAATATGTGTAGGTACTATCTGATCGGCGAAAATATCCCAGTTACCGCCACCATCGTTGATTTGCATTGAGTCGTCGAATATTAAAATGGTAACATCTTTGTTGGATGTAACATGTATACCATGTATGTGCTGAGCAGGAGCTTGTCCGGCTGCGCGTACTGCAATACATTGCCCCTTATTGAGTGTTACGCTAAACGGAGCCGAGCCATGGAAAGCTAAATTATTACCATTTGGATCGATATTTACAATGGTACCATCTTTGGTAGCAACAACTGTAAAACCGCTAAAATCATCAGCATAGCCATGGTTTTTATATTTTCTTTGAGTAGAAACCCAAAAATCACGGCCTAATGCGTTATGTGCTTTTAATGCAATAATATCTGAGTTGGGTGCTGCCGAAGGTTCGTAATAAGCCATTATTTCTCCGGGATCAGCCTGAATAAGGAATCCTTTATCCTGTATGAAGTTCCCGGCTCCGGCCGCTCTTGCATAGGTTTCTATTGAGGTAAAGGGTATATTGTTAAATGCCGGATTGGCATCCATTCTAATTTGCTGTGTTTGCTGGGCCGCCAGATCGAATTCAACGGGTGTAAAGGTTGGATCAGCAGGCCGTGAAATGGTTACATGTGTGTTGTAAAGAGCTGTAATATGCAAATTCAGCGGGACACTGTTACTTGCATGAGATGCTGAAATGTCAGGGGCAGCAAACCAAAATTCGGTACCAATTTGTCCTTTTACTAGTGTGGTTAGTGAGAAGGAAAGAATAAGTAATAGTTTAAAAAAACGCATGGTGTTAATAGTTTAGTGCTTTAAATATACGGAAATTGTATGCGAAAGGTTTTTTTTGCATGTTGTTTTATACACAAAATCATAACTTTATATTTTATTGACCGTAAAAGCAACAAATACACTCTGACTAATTAAATTTACTTATTATCATTGAAATTGTAGCTATCTATAAGTGAAAAAGAGTTGTTTTTCGATGTTAGATACTTTGTTCTAATATCAAAACTTAGGTACAAAATGAAGAAATTAATAACCACATTACTTATCCTTTCTGGATTCATCTCAGTTTTATCCAGCCAGGAGTTGTTTTATCTTGAAGAAAATTGGGAAACACCTGAAAGTCAGGGAAGATGGACCCAGGAACCTGTTATTCCAAGTAAGCAATGGGAGTTTACCTATGGGGGGCAGTGGGAATCAGGAGGAGTGCCGTTTAATCCGGAAATACCTTATCAGGGGCTTTTAAATGCTGGTTTGTATTATCCTGCTATTGAACTCGATACTGTAATGCTCATATCTCCAATGCTTGAGCTTGATGGAGCTAAAAAGCCAACCCTAAGATTCTATCACTGCCAGTATGAGAAAGCACTTAAAGGGCCGGATTATTTAAGGTTACTCTTTAGAGAAGCCCCAAGCAAATCGTGGGATGTAATAAACTCCTGGACATCTAATATTGATTTCTGGAAAGATGAAATCTTTGATATAGAAGATATTAATGAAAAATACCTTACAGACTCATTTCAAATTGCTTTTGAGGGTATCATAGGTAATGGTTATGGTGTATATGTAGATAGTGTAACTGTTAAAGAAGATACGGTAGTTTATAAATATGTTAAGAGAACCACTTATAATTCAATCGATTACGATGCAATTCCGGCTGGTGCAACCGATGTGCCCTTGGAACAAATTGTAATTAGGGTTCTTGGTAACGAGGGTGATGCCATACTCGATTCACTCACACTTGTACCTACCGGTGCTGGAGTAAGTTATCTCGAGGAAAATGATTTCAAACTCTTCTATACCATTGATGATCAATATGGACCCTATAAAGCAGATACATCCGTTCAGATTTCCTCAGGCAGTTTATCAGCAGGGCAGGTGGTTTTCCTTGACATTGGGCAATATCTTCGTTTGGGTGATAATTATTTATGGGTTACCGCAAGTTTTAAGAATACACTTAAGGGAAATACCACTGTACGCTTTCAGGTACCGGCAAATGGTATAAACGTTAGCGATACCCTGTTTCCTTCTTCCACAAAAGTGCTTGACAACACCCACCTTATTAAAGAAACCGTATTTTACGATGATTTTGAATCTGGCGCTGCAGGTTGGACTTTGGAGCCAGTTTTTGAAGTAGGCTGGCCGGAAGGCACACAGGTAGGATCGCAAAGGAATCCTTCCACCCCTTTTAATGGTACCAATATTCTGGCTACTGATTTAAATGGTGGTTACCCTGCAAGTATTGATTCGGGCTCTATGTTTTTTGCTTATACACCAGAGCTGGATTTAACTTACTATGTGCGTCCGGAGCTATATATGCACACGTATAACACCATAAATGGTTCTGATATTGGGGCCATCGATTATTCGACTGACGGGGGAACAACCTGGAACAATTATTGGTTGAGCCAGGCAAGTACCAATAATTCGTATTGGTCGGAATTATATGATCAAGGTATTAGAGAAATCGGTAAAAGACAACCACAGTTTCAGTTAAGGATTGGAATCATACATTCAGAAACAACGCCATGGCCCGGTTTTAATATTGATAACTTTGCCATTATTGCAGAGGAATTACTAACCGATGTTGGTGTAGTTCAGATCGACAGTCCGTTTGATGATTGTCTCGACTGCGGAAACGACACCGTAAAAGCCTGGTTTAGAAACTATGCCAATGGCGATGCCCCGGCAACCATTCCGGTGTATTACGGATTATGGGGTGTTGATTCTATTATTGTTCGTGATACAATTTATGGCGGTATTCTTAAAGATGATAGTGTTTTGTTTGTATTTGACGAACTGGCCAATTTCCCGCGCGGCGATTTCTATGATAAATTTGTTGTGGGTGTTGATTTGTCAGGTGATCAGGATAATACCAATGATACATTGACAAAATCGTTGGTTATTCAAAATAATTATGCGGCCCCTAATTTTGAAGATTTCGAATATAAAGGTGGTATCTGGTTAGAAAAAGAGGGGTCAACCTGGGCAAATATGGATATGTCAGGTACCTTACCAACCGATCCTCAGTCTCCACATGTTTGGGTCTTGTCTCCAGGAGGCAATTATCCACATAACGATACTTCATGGGTTACCAGTGGATGCTATGATTTAAGTGATTCGGTTCGAAATATTGTTCAATTTAAATTCTGGTCAGAAACTGAATATGAAAAGGACGGTGCCCGATTGGAATATTCTGATGATGATGGCTCAACCTGGGACATATTAGATGACCCAACCTATGGTGCCGGTTGGGGTTGGTTACCCGATACAGTTGAAGCACTGCAAAGTAGAGGCTGGACCGGTCTTAACAATTGGACAACTGTTAAAGCACTACTGCCAGAAGATTTAGATACAGTATCTAAAGTTAAGTTCAGATATTATTTTAGGTCTGATGCAGCAAACTCTCAGGCACAAGGCTTCGCTTTTAACGATTTTGAACTCTTTGCTGCTCCGAAGGATGTTGGTGTATCATCAGTTTTAGCACCAATTGATGCCTGTCAGGGTGTTAATACCACTACCGTTTCGGTTCGGGTGAAAAACTATGGTTATAATACAATGGCTGCAGGCGATTCACTGATTGTTGGAGTAGATTTTGAGAGTGATCAACCCGTGATTGATACGATAATTCTTACGGGTAATCTGGCTCCTGGTGATTCAGTAGATGTTCTGGTAAATACAGATATTAACATTGCCGCAGCAGGAACCTATAATATTACAGCTTACACCTTAATAGAAGATGATCCATGGTATTATCAGGCCAATAATGATACAGCAACATATAGTTTCGATGTATGGCAAAATCCGATAGTATCATTAGCAGACACAATTGGTTCAAGACAACCAGATACAGTAACTGTTGTTCCAACCTATGTCGATTGGGTTCCAGGATTTACTTATTTATGGGATCCGGGTGCTGTTACTGATAGCATCTACAATGTTTCTGCTCACGGATTTGGAGATACTATTTATAAAGTATTGGTTACAGAACCGGCTCATGGCTGTCAGACACTCGATAGTGTTAATGTTCTGCTACTTTATTCCGATGTTGGTGTTGATAGTTTATTATCACCAGCAACAACCTGTGAACTATCACCTAATGAACAAATCGAAGTGCGAATAAGAAACTTTGGTACTGATAGTGTTTATACTATTCCTGGTGATACCGCAAGGCTTGTAGTTGCTTACCAGGTAATTGGAGACCCAATGGTGTTTAGCGATACCATTACGATTATCGATCCGATATTATCCGGTAAGACCATTACTCATACATTTGATTCGGTATATGACTTTTCGACATTCCAGACATATACAATAAAAACCTGGGGTTATTTCCTTGGTGGTGATGTTGATGCTACAAATGATACAATTTCAGATAGCTTTACTACCTATGGATATACACCATTGAGTATAGGCGCTGATACCATAATTAAAGGTTTATCGCACACCCTCGATGCTGGAGCCGGATTTGTGAGTTACTTGTGGAATACTGCTGAAACCACACAATCCATATTCCTCGATGCCTCGGTAGCTAATCCTTCCGGTGAGTATTACATCGATGCTGTTGATGCCAATGGATGTCCGGCAAGTGATACTATAAATATTTGGTTTAAAATCCGGGATGTGTTGGCTGATGCTATGGTTGCACCAGGCGATCAATGTGTTCCTGAAGAAACTGATTATATTGAGTTCAGGATAAGAAACTGGGGTACTGATACGCTTTTCACTACCGATTCGGTTTACTTCTCGTATAGTATTAATGGTGGTTCGGTAGTTACAGAAAAAGCTCCTGTCGACCAGGTAGTGCTTCCCGGGGCACAGTATACCCATTTCTTTACTACAGCAGAAGATTTTACAACAGTTCAAACCTATACTATTGAACTTGTAGCATCAGCAGTAGGAGATTTACGTACAAGCAATGATTCAATTACTGAAAGTATTGAAACATTTGCACGTCCGGTAGTTGATTTAGGCGATTATCCTGATCCGATAATTGGATACGAGTTTATTTTGGATGCAGGTGCTGGCGATTATTCCTACATGTGGCAGGATGGTACTACTACAACTCAAACATTTAGAGCCACTGTAGAAGGGCAGTACTATGTAACTGTTACCGATAATAGTTCCGGTTGTGTTGGTTCTGATACTACCTACTTGTTGTTTGACTACATCGATTTTGCAGCGTTAAGTATAAATGGAATCGGTTCTTCAGTTTGTCAGGAAGAAGAAAAAGAAATTTCGGTGCTTGTTTCTAACAATGGTACGCATCCGCGCAGCGACATTACCATTACTGTTGGCTTTGTTGTTGATGGAAATGTGAAGTCAACCGAAGATATTCTTGTTTCCGGAACATGGGATCCCGGCAGCAGTAACGCCAGACTGCTGGATTTAACCAATGCAGCTTCGTTCGAAATCACTGGTAGCAACGAAATAAAGGTGTTTGTTGACCATCCGGCCGATAGTCTCGCCGAAAACGACACTGTTAACCAGGCTGTCACTGTAGACATGGCTCCAATCGTCGATTTTGGTGGAGATACTCTTGAGGTTTCCATACCTTACATCTTGGATGCAGGCGACCATTCGACCTATAACTGGAATAATGGTGAGTGGGATGGCCGCTATTACACGGTAAATTCAACCGAAAACGGCTTGTATACCGTCACAGTGACCGACGATGTATTAACATGCATTACCACTAAGGAAGTATTTATTATGCCAAATGTTGGTGTGGACAATGTAAGCAATAATTTAACGCTTAATCTTTATCCGAATCCGGCAAATGATTATTTGAATATCGAGGCCGAGGTACTTACCGGGGAGGAACTTTACATCGAAATATACTCCATTACCAATCAGTTGGTTTGGAGCGATTATCACGATGGTTTCGGAATGTATTCCAACAGGCTTAACATTTCCGGATTTAAAGAAGGAGTTTATGTAATGCGTTTCCGGAATAGCACCGTTCATCATGTTCAACGATTTATTGTGCGCTAGTAAAAACTAGCTATAGATATTTATCAGAGGGGTAGCAATTTGCTACCCCTTTTTTATTTCGAATGCGCAAATTATTTATAAGACTTTTCTCAGCTTCTGACAATTGTCCTGTTTTCAACTTTTGCTATCTAGTATCTTTCTCATTCACATTGAACAGGAACTGATTATTGTCATTACCATTACAACATGCTGAACAGACTAATAGCAAAGATTATTGCACTGTTGCCCGAAAACCTGGTTTGGATTTTTTCAAAACGCTATATTGCAGGTAAAAATCTATCGGATGCGGTTAAAGTAACTCAAAACTTAAATTCTAGCAGTATTAAAGCCACAGTTGATGTGTTGGGAGAATACATTAAAGCCACGCACGAAGCAGTTGAATATAAGCTGAAATACCTCGAGGCCATTGATACAATTAAAAAACATAACCTGGATACAACCGTATCAATTAAACCAACCATGTTTGGTTTATTGCTGGATAAGGATTTCTGTTATCAGCAACTTCACGAGGTCATTTCCAAAGCTAAGCAGAATGAATTATTGGTCTGCATGGACATGGAAGATTCTTCCTGTACACAAATTGAGCTAAATCTGTTTGAGAAGCTTTACAATGAGTTTCCTGAAACGGTGACACTGGTGCTTCAGGCCTACCTGAGGCGAACACTTGACGACTTAAAGTGGCTAAAGAGCATTATGTTGCCCAATTATCCGATTAATGTTCGTATTTGTAAGGGCATTTATATTGAGCCTGCAGAAGTGGCTTTTCAAAAGTACAAGGAAGTAAATGAAAATTTTTTACGCTGTGTTGATTATATGCTCGATAATGGCTTCTTTACAGCCATAGCCACACATGATAAGCGCCTGGTTAAAGCCATTAATCAGATGCTTGCAAAAAAAGGTACAGCCAGAGAAACCTATGAATACCAAATGCTGTATGGTGTTCGTCCAAATCTTAGGGACAAACTTGTAAAGCTTGGTCATACCATGCGGGTGTATGTTCCGTTTGGTAACCATTGGTACGGCTATTCTACCCGCAGACTAAAGGAGAATCCCCGAATGATACCACACATTATTAAGGCCTTGGTTTATAGGGGTTAGCTTAAACCTTTACAATCAACCGGTAGTTTTTTGGAATCCGTTTGGAATACATCCTGTATACCAGTTCGAAAAGCTCGTATTTGCTGGTGCGTTTACCATTCAGATTTAGTACCGATAGCTGAAGAACATTATTTCTAATTGAATCGATCTTTATTTCAGCTCCTTTTTCTGTTCGGAGATAGTCCGATTCTTTATCGAGGCATAGCCTCTCTTC
>DNTK01000223.1 GCA_003508755.1 Bacteroidales bacterium
GAAGAACTATTTACCTGGCGATACCGAATCGGAAGATTATGCCACCCTGTTGGAATGGAACAATATTTACTACCAGGAAAAGGAGAAACTAATCAACGCCCCAAAAGCGATTGTGAGATTAGGAATTGTTCAGTGGCAAATGAGATTGTTTCCGTCGTTTGAGGCTATTGTTGAGCAAATGGAATATTTTATAGATGCCGTGAGCGATTACCAAAGCGATTTTATTCTTTTCCCGGAGTTTTTCAATGCCCCGCTCATGGCAGAATATAATCATCTGGGCGAAGCAAAGGCAATTAGGGAGCTTGCAAAATTTACGGAGCCATTGCGCGAAAAGTTTGCAGAATTTGCGGTATCGTATAATGTTAATATTATATCAGGCAGCATGCCTCTGGTGGAAGAAAATAAGCTCTATAATACGTCCTATTTATGCCGGAGAGATGGTTCCTGGGATTCTTACAGGAAAATTCACCCCACTCCCTCGGAAGTTACAGCCTGGGGCATGACTGGCGGAAATACCTTGAAAACCTTCGATACCGATTGCGGTAAAATAGGTATCCTTATTTGTTACGATGTGGAGTTTCCTGAGCTGGCCCGCTTGTATGCCGATGAAGGGGTGAAATTCCTTTTTGTGCCCTTCCTGACCGATACACAAAATGGCTATTACCGTGTACGTCGCTGTGCGCAAGCCAGGGCTATCGAAAACGAATGCTATGTGGCTATTGCTGGCTGTGTAGGTAACCTGCCCAAAGTAAACAACATGGACATACAGTATGCTCAATCGGCTGTGTTTACACCATCGGATTTTGCCTTTCCATCGAATGCAGTTAAAGCAGAGGCTACACCCAATACCGAAATGACCCTTATTGCCGATTTGGATTTGGAGCTTTTAAAAGAATTGCATGCCCATGGCAGTGTAAAGAATTTAAAGGACAGAAGGAAGGATTTATACGTTTTGTCGAAGAATATAGGTTAGAACCAACAGCATGTGCGTGACCAATTGCAGCTAAATAGTCTAAATGGAAACAGATATTTTATGAATCGTAAAAAGATATTGGTTCATGTAGAAACAAAAAAGGATGCCACTGAGTTATTGCTGTTTGCCAGAACGTTGGCTGTGTCATTGCAGGCCAGAGTAAGTTGTGTGGCAGTAATGGATGATATTCCTGGTTATGATGAGCATGACTTTATTATTGCTAAGCAACGGCGGAAAATTGAACTTAGACTGGCACATTTAGCGAATAAGGTTTTTGACAAAGGAAAACCAGAGTTTGATATCATTGTCACCAAGGGCGATTTCTCCAAAAGGTTACTGGAAATGACCCGCGATTTGGGGTTTGACCTCATGGTAATACCGGTTGAACAATTTGCTGACATAAAACCTCTATTACACCAACTTGCCTTACCTGTTATCTTTTTCAGATTAAATAAAGGGGCTGGTAAGGAACTTGTATTGCCGGTTAACCTCGATAAAAGCTATTATAAAAAAATTCAAGAAAGTATAGATATTGCCCTGTTGTTAAATGCAAATTTACATGTGATAGCCTATTCAGATGCACGCTACAATGAGCACAAGTACCAAGAAAAACTTAAGGATATCAAGCTAATGGTTGAAAAGGAAAATATAACCTGCATTACCAGTTTTTACAGCTGGAACCTTGGATCAGAAGCCATTATGTCAAATGTTTTTTCAATTCTCGAAAATAGAATTTTGCTATTTGATACAGACGATTTTGATAAGATAATCTCAGATACAGAAATATTTAACCTTTGGTTATCGGCAAATTCAATTCTCATGCCATCTGCAAAGAAATTGCTGCAGCAAGCAGCTGTAAAAACTGCACATAGTTTTAATTAGGCAAAAACTATGAACGATAAGTTGTTTGTATATGGCACCCTCATGATTCCTGAAATCAGGGAAGCAATGCTACAACGCAAAGTGAATTACAAAGACGCTATCCTGGAAGGATATACTGCAAATACTATCATTTATGGACATTATACGACGGAATATCCATTTTTAAAACCGGGCAAGGGTGAAAAAGTAAAAGGGGGAATTCTTTACCCGGTTAACAGCAGGGATATTAGCCTGATAAAGTATTATGAGGGGTCGGAATACATATGCACAAATATCACAGTACTTTCTGACAATAAAGAAATTGAAACCCTTGCATTTCTGCATAATGAAAAATGCAACATCGAATATGGTCCGGAATGGGATTATGACAGTTTTGTATGTGAATACCTGCACTCGTATATAACCGAAATCATACCACAAGTAGTACGCAATTACCATATGTAACAGAAACTATTGTTATTCATACAGTTCCTCTTCTTCCGGGTATTCGGCATCGGCATATTTTTCGCTCATGTTTTCAAATACATCGTCTTTTAAAACCCCATCGGCATCGTAATCCTCATCTAACGCAATAATTCGTTTTGCCATTTTTCCTGTCATGCGAATCATGTATTTCTTTTCATCCGTTTCGAAGGGGAGAGCCGAAATCACCTCTCCTTTGGCATTGGTAAATTCAATCAGGAAATCTTCGAAACCATTCGGATAGGCCAATTTCAACTGTTCCTGAATGGTTAACTCTAACTTGTCGTAATCTCTGATTACTCTTGGTTTCGTCGTATCCATAATTTACCAGTTTAATAAATAAGCAAATATGAGCGGAGCTACAATTGTAGCATCTGACTCAATAATGAATTTTGGTGTATTTACGTCCAATTTTCCCCAGGTAATTTTTTCGTTGGGCACCGCTCCCGAATAGGAACCAAAGCTGGTGGTAGAGTCTGATATCTGACAAAAGTAGTTCCAGAAG
>DNTK01000184.1 GCA_003508755.1 Bacteroidales bacterium
ATCAAAGATGGCTTGAGTAGTTGAATTTATAAACCTTGAAAATGTATTCTCTTACTGGGGGATGCTGGGAAGTTTAGACGAGAAAGTTGGTTTCCTGGTGGGTGGGATTTGAGTAAAGAATTATCGACGAGAAAGAAAAGGAGACGAGAACGACACTTTGCTATTCTACTAATGCTGATTCGACGATGCGACGCGCCCCCGAAGCGCCCGGACAGCCAGCCTGCACTGAGAAAGTTTGTAAAACATCAGGGCAGTGCTGGAGCTTGGGTTTTGGGCTGGCATGGAGGTACGGAATGCCAGACTGAAACCTTAGCTTCTGGAGTTTTTTAGGTGGTTATTTTTTACCATAAAAATTAATCAGGAAAATCAAAAAATGACCAACTGAAAAACGCCTGGCTGGACAAGCAGGGGGCGCATAACAAGAAAAAGCAGCGGTGGCTTTGTTGCTGCTGGCTGTAATGCTCACCCTCTCCCAGACTATCTTTTTGATATCTTAAATTTTGAAGATCAATATTTTCAACTTTAAATTTCTCTGTTATTTCGTAAGCAAACAGTCTTACCCGTATTGATTATAAATTCATAAAGGTTTAATTTTGCCATGGGCATAGATTTTCTCTGATAATTCTAACAAACCGTGACTGTTTGTTGGAAAAGTCCAAAATATTCGGAGCCCGGTTAGAATTTATTGAAGCCCTTTGGACTTTTTCCAATTATGTGGCAGCAAATCGGCAAGGTCTAAGCTGTAATCAAGATTATACCTGGGTATCCTTGTTAAGACATCGGTCAACCATTCACGCGGGTTCACATCTGCACTTTTACAGCAACCTAATAACGAATATATTACTGCCGCATTTTCTGCTGCATCGTGGTTCCCACAAAACAAGTAGTTTTTTCGTCCTAAAGCCAGTGGGCGTATTGCGTTTTCGGCCAGGTTGTTATCTATTTGGTACCTCCCGTCTAAATGATAACGTGATAAGCGGTGGAACAAAGAGTAGGTATAACTCAGGGCTTTTGCCATACGTCCTTGGGGTATCGCCTTTGAATAATAATTGACAATCCATTTCTCAAAGGCGCACAATACCGGATAAGCCAGCCTTTTTCTTAAAGCAGCCCGTTGCTCATAGTCCATCTGTTGGTCGGTAGCCATATCTTCGACTTTATAGATCAAACCAATTTGCCCTAATGCATATTCGGCACCAGATTTGTCCTCATCCAACGCTTCGGTAAATTTTCGCCGGGCATGTGCCCAACACCCGAGCAACAGCACACCCTTCTTGTGCTCGTAAATAGAATAGGCCTCGTAACCGTCGGTCTGGACGGCACCCTGGTAATTATGTAATAACCCGACAATGACTTTTTGGGACCTGGACCCTTTGTCGTAATGAAAAAACACCAGCTTTTCCATTACCGAACGCACCATCCAGAGATAGGCTTTGACGGTACGGTGTTTTTCATTGTCAATAACAGGTACAGTACTTTCATCAACCTGTATATAATCACTTGCAAATACCAAATCCTTTAAACGGTAGTATAGTGCGCGGAGTAAATCGCAACTGCCCATAAACCAGCCATTTACTGTTGATGCAGGCAGGTGCATGCCTGTTAGTTTCATCATGGATATCTGGCGGTGAAAAGGCTGGTGGTACATATATTTGCCCAGTAAAAGTTCGGCCAGTAAACTTGGCCCTGCATTACTCCTTGGCAGTGGCATTAATGGTAGGGGTGCTGTTTTTATAGCTGGGGTTTCTTGGTTGTTTTCCTCTGCTTCACGCTGTTTATCCTTTTTGAGTACATATTTTGGGCGCACTATCCGGCGGACGTAAAGTTCCCCTGGCTTATGTTCCAGTACCTCGGTAACTTCTTCCCCTATGCGTACCCAGTTTTCATCAATGCCTTCGGGCTCTATGGTTTCAACCTCTCTCCGTAAAAAGTCTGGTAACGCAAGCCGTACCGGGTGTTTCTTATGTTTTTCAGGCTTGTTGCGCTCATAAGTGACAATTTCTTTCTCCGCTTCTTTTATCAGGGCCTCTTCTAACGGAAGGGTATCAAGCCCGTCAAAATCAATTGTGCGCTGGTCAGGATCTTTGGGGATGTATTTTTCACTTTGCGGCTTCCATAATTTCCTGCGGTACCAGGCCAACTGGTCTGTTAATTGTTTTATAAGCTTCTCTTGTTCCTGTATTTTAGCCTCATATTCGGCATTTTTCTGCCGGGCGGCATCAAGTGCCCCGGCACCTGAGTTACGCAAACGTGACACCTCTGTGTAAAGCTCGTCACGTTCCAGTAAAAGGGTCTCTATCAGTTTTGTATTTTCCGGGTTCAATTCCACTTGAAAGCCTTATGTTTTCTGGCTTACAAGATAATAAAAAGACATGGAAATAAAGAAAAAAATGTAAAAAATATTTAACAATTTGTAGTTTTATATTGTTTCTTTTTCAAGCGTTTCTGGGTAACTTTTACATCCTGGACAATGGCCATTAAATCCTGCCAGTTTATCACCAGGTTAGAGGCCTTTTCATCAACGTCGGGCAACTTAAAGCGACCAGAATCAAGCTTTTTGTGATAAATGACCATCCCGGCATATTCCATGTGGAGGATTTTCATTATATTCTGGTTGCGGTTGACAAAAATAAATACACCCCCTTCTCTTATATCTTTGCCCATATTGTTTGTCACAATACCTGCCAGGGTATAAAAGCTCTTACGCATATCTACAGCAAACGGGTACAAATAATAACTAAGCGAACTGTGCAGGTGGAACATGCTTATAGGTTTAAGCTGATCAGGGCTTTTAACAGGGAAAGGTCCAGGCCATTCTTTATGCGGATAATTGTTTTATTTGGATATTCAATTTCTATGGGGACAACACCACTTTCTTCAGGGGGGGCAAGGCTGGATGAAAAGTGCCTGTCGGTAAATTTATCCTGGGACAGACCAGGTGAGGTATCAACAATAACTGGTATAAAACCAGGCAAGCGGCCAAGCCTTTTTAATTTCTTCTGCCAATGATAAAAAGTAGAAGGTGCAATGACTTCATTTGAACAAAATTCTTTTACTGTTAACCCTGATTCTCTCTGTCGCCTATGAAGTTTTATAAATGCTTTTTCGTCCATGCTTTTTTTTGACCAAAAATATAGCAACATGGGGAGCTATGAAATACGGGCAAGACCATATGCTTACGTTACATTCGCTGTGTTTTACTAAGGAAAAGTATCAAAAGAATAAAAGATGAATAGTAGAATTGTCAAATGCATTGTATTTCTTGTTATTTTGTTGGTTGGTGCTGGATTGATGCATGCCCAATCTGACAAAAAGATTAAAAAATTTGAAAAGAAGCTGAACGAGTTCAGGTATTCATTGTATGCTGATTTAGAAAACATTGAAAATCTAAACAAGCTTTTTGACGAATCC
>DNTK01000043.1 GCA_003508755.1 Bacteroidales bacterium
GCTTTAATACATTACTTCTTAAAGTATCATAAAGTATGGCTGAATATTCTCCCTTTGTTTTGCCATCATCCCTGGCAACACCAATATAAGAAAACGACGCAAGGCTGGAATCCAGAAACATGAGTTGGTGGCGTCGGGCTTCCTGTACACCAATAAATGCCGGTTCCAGTTCATGAAGCAATTCTGCCATGGCAACTTTTCTATCCTTCCAATTGTTTTCGGCATCTGCAGGATTGTCGTACTTGATGTTGTAGCTGACAACCTTAAACTCCTGACACGCCAGCGTAATTGAATAAAGAAGAAGAGCCAGAATAATTCCGTGTTGTTTTAATCTGATTATTTGCATTTACCTGGGTATTAATCGGTAATCAACAATTTAACTACCGACGATTTTTGGTTGACATTATACCTGCAAAGGTAAATACCCGTGGTTAATTCCGCTACATTAGTCTGAAATTCTTGTTGTCCGGCATTAAACATTCCATGGGCTATGGTTTTTACCTGGCGTCCACTTATATCCAGCAGCTCAATATGAAGTTCTGAAGGTTCAGCGAGATACATGCCGATTGAAGTTTCATAGTTGGCAGGGTTGGGAAAAATACTAAGTTGTGCAACCGTTTCAGATAACTGAATGTACCGGTCGGATGAGGTACTGGAACGAATATATGTTCCCTGGTTGAAAATACGTTTCTTGAAATTTCCGTAAGATGCATCAAGTGCAGCACCAATTGTGATTACATTAATATGATTGCTTATACTATGATTGCTGCTTAAGATGTAGGATGGATCTTCACTGCTGAAATGGTAGGAATTACCATATTGAAAGCCGTCATGAGGATAGTAAACGTAGTCAATGGTTGGATCGCAGGTTAATTGTCCTGTTTTATCAATTAAATAATCCACCTGTACATTTCCCTCTGACCAGAAATTAGCATTTTTTATTTCAATTTCGAGCGATGGCAGGGTAATAAGCTCCTTCGTAATAAGAATGCTTTTTTTTTCAGATTTAACCAGGTTGGAGTTTGAATCGAAACATCTGAATTCCAGCAGCGCATCTTTAATTGTAACACTATCAATAATTAGTGTGTCCACCCAATAATCAGCACCGATTGTTGTGTTGTAAACCAGAGAACTATCCAGCCATATCTCAATGCGATCAATGGTGTCGGACAGAAATAATTCAATCGGGACCTGCGTATTATAAATCTCGGATGATTGTGGTTGTGTTATTATAGCAGATTGAAAGTTTTTAACAGCGCCCCAGGCGGGCCTTTCTGTTCCCCGGGTATCCGATAATGCTGTATATTCAATCAGACCAAACCATTCTTCCGCTGCATCGTCATGCACAAATTCATTATCGGCCTTCCACCAGCCATCGCTGTAAATAAAAACGCAAGAGCCCGATGCTCCTCCGTCTACCAATGACTTGTACATATGTATTATTCCGTCTTGCTGTTCGGTTAAGGAATTTCCTCCGTATCCCCAATTACCCGGCCCGGTGGGAGAAACAGATAACCCATATTCGGTAATAATCAGGGGGATATTATCAGGGGTTAACTCTTTTAAGTAGGATGTAAAGTCCCTGTAACCATGCAGGTGATTTACTGTTACCGGGTTATAGATGTATACATTAAAGGCACTAAAGTCGAAGTTTTGCTGGCCAATATATGTCCCAATCGGAGTATTGGCAATACTTACCGGCCTGCTTGGGTGCGCATTGTTTATTATCTCAATGAGCGATTTCCATAAAGATATGCTTTCCTCTAAGCCGGCATTAAAAACAGCCTCCGGAAGGGGCTCATTCATGATAACGTACGCGATGATGTTATCATAGTTTTTCGAATAGCTTAATACATTGCTTACAATATTTTTTGCCTGGTTAATAAAATTTGGATCGGAAAAGTCGCCATGTGGATCAATCCAAATGCCCATAATGATTTTTATATCATATTCGCTGAGTATTGCCAGCTCCTCTTCTGTAAAATGCGCCCAGGTACGAATCGTGTTATACCCAGCTGAAATTATGCGTGGTATGTCGTAATGCAACTGTGTGGGATTAAACGTTTTTTCCCATGGAACCTGCCCCGGCAATGCACTTGCTTCATAACCAATTCCTTTTACAAAGAATTTCTCTCCATCGATATAGAAATAATTATTTTTGAGTTCCAAACTCTGGGCAAACGAAGTTTGAGCTGCAACCATTAATAAAACACGAATAATTAATAGACTTTTACAATTCATTGGTTGTGTTATGTATGTATCAAAATCTTCATCTGGTAATCACTTAGAATGATCAAAAACTCATAATTCTTATTCTATATTCTTAAATCCAGGTAAAAATGTTTAATCTTAATCTATACGTAATACCCTTAAATGATGATAAAATTTACCATTCATGCTAATCTTTATCAGGTATAAACCCTGAGGTATTTCGTTATTTCCCTGATTCCAGTATATTTTATATTCACCCTCTAAAATCTGCGTGTTTTCAATAACATCAACAGTTCTACTTTGTATGTCTATTAATTCAACAAGCAGTTTGCCAGATTCAGGCATAACCAAATCAATCAGAAACTCATTTGTAAAAGGATTAGGGTAAACGCTGGCTTCAAAAGATTTATCAGCCAGGGTACTTTCGGTGTTTGTAAATTCTGTTACAGGGTAATATATAGTACTTATATTCTCATCCATCCAGGTAACCCGTTTTGTAATCCAAGCCTTAATGGAATCAATTTCTGAACGATAATCAGGAGCTATATAGACAGGAAAGAATACACCTTTGTTTTCAACCGGCCACACTTCAAAATTTCGTTTAATGGGCTCCGATAATGTGCTTGTTAGAGAATCAATCATACTGAAAATTGAGTCAGTGTGCAGCATGCCTTCTCTTAACTCAAACCACCTATCCTCGAATTTATCCACCAGGGAAGGATCTTCAAATAAACGGGTAATGTGAAAAGCATCATTTAAAGGATAATCAAATTGCCAGTTATAGGTCAGGAACCCCTCTTGCCATATTGAGTTGCCAAAGCATAAATCAAAGTCCCATAACGGACCAAACTTAATTCTGTTATCCCGGTCAATTTTATTCTTATAAAAGTATGTGCTGTAAAGATATGAATCGCAATTCTTGGCAAATTCTGCAATTATCATATAATCTACGAGTGTGTTTTCGTCGATGTATTTTTTGTAACCAGTATCTTCATTTAATCCATCATTCGAGTATAAAGTAGATTCATATTCCTCAATAAAGTTTAAAATATAGTTCTGCTGTTCCGGCTGTAGATTTTTTTCTTTCGGATAAACAATATTTACAATTTCACCATCGGGTTTATCGTATTTAAGGATATATCCTCCGGTAAGATCAGTGCCTTCAATTTCCGTATCGCGCAGTTTGGCAATGTTTATTCTGTTAGAATCGCGTTTGATTTTTTCGATTAGGTTGTAAAGACCCAGGTATTCGCCATTCAGAATTACCTCACAGAATTTAACCCGGGGATTCCAGTGTCCCGTTTTTCTGCCTAGCTCATAAATGAGGGCATTTCTTATCTGACTTTTATCGGCAAAAGGTCCCTGGAGTATCCAATCGCTTTCTCTTGGCATTCCGAGCAATGCAACACTGGTATCCTTATCTTCGGCATCGCGAAGTTCGAAGTCATAGGATCGTTTTGGAAAGATTGCCGATGATTCTCCCCGCACCTCAATTTGTATGTTTCCAAAATGTTCGTAATTTGTATCACCAGGCTTGTTATACTTTCCTGCACCATTATTGATTACACCTAATGTTGCGGGTACCTCAATTCGCTTGAAGGGAATACCATGTTCATTCGATTCAATTTTAATGATGGGAAGGATTGAAGAGTCTAGCTGAACAGATTTTTTATACCGGGCAAATAAATCAAAAATATTATACTCAATACCGGTTCTATTAACAAGTCCTCCGAAAATAGAGAGATCGGAACCATTAATACTGTCGTTATGAACCTGAATTGACAGCACATTTTGTCCTACCACAAACACACTGTCAATAAATGCTTTATCGATGTAATAACCCATAACCGGATGAGCTATTTCATCGTTAGCGAATTTAACTAACTGTCCTTCATGGGACCGGTCGGCTAATTGGTTAAATGCTATTTCTGAGCCAAAATTTCCCAGGTTAACGCGCGCAAATTCTACACCATTTATGTAGGCAGCAAATCCATCATCAAAATCGCAGAAAAGGATTATCTCATTATAGTCGTCGATAGACTCAATGTTAAAGTATGATCGGGTATACAATGAATTAACCGGATTTATCTTTATGTCAGTGATGTCACCAAAGCCAATTATGCCTCCTCCCAGTTCCCAGGAGGAATCATCATAAGATATTTGCCTCCAATTCAAATTGGGTTCAGATGTCGCAGGGAAATAGCGCACAGAATCAATACGATTCATAAAGTAAGAGTCTTGGCTGTATGCCGAAAATCCGGAAAGTAAAATGAATACAAGCAGTAAGTGTTTTTTGCTGAGTAACATAATATATGCCTTTCTGTATTGGTTTTGGTTCGTGTTAAGTTATTCGGTTTTGTTAATTCATTATTCAATTAACACCTTTACAGTCTTAGTGCTTTTTTTGTTTTAAGTGAAGTCAAAACTGATTAAACTATGAATGGCTTTATTTCTATTGAAAGGGATATACATTTGCTCTCCTCAGATTTCCAAACATTACCAGATTGATTCTTTTAAGAATCGGAGGAATGCATTATTTCTGACTACATTTTTGAAAAACTCACAAATAAAGCAATTCAAGCCCTATTTCTATTTTACTATAATTTTGTTGGTATATACCGAATTATTACCATTTATATTCACAATAAATACTCCGCTATAGGGTAATTCAAAGTTGCTTTCATTTCCTTCGAAAGAATAATTTTTAAGCAATTGGCCGTTTAAGCCAACAACACGTACATAATAAATATCTATGTTATCAACTTTCACAGTTACTTCTCTGTTGTGAGAAACCCAAATCTGGAAATTGTTATCGGCAATGCTTTCTTCAAGTATCTTATTATGTGTCGATGCCTGCACAAAAATTTCTTTTTGAGCGCTGAATATTTGTTCGCCATCTTTTGAAAGGTCAAAATAAGCGGCATAGTTACCTTCTTCAATATCAAGCTCTGCAAGGGGATAGTTATCACTGTTTCCAAAGGTAGCTGCTAATACTTCTTCATTGGTAACTTCATAAACACTTGAGCCTTCGAGGTATATTCTTATATCGTAATTGATGTTTGGTTTAAAAGCCATCAGCTCGTATGAAAGAGTTTGATTACTCTCGTCCCACAAAAGATTTACAGCAGCTTGTTTATTTATTCCTGTAATGGAGGTTAAATTTTTAGTCGGGCCATATGTTTCGGTCCAGCTTTTCACCTCATTAGCAGTAAGAACTGCATCATTAAAAAATGCCTCGGATACACCTGCCCACAATTCAATGTAGTTGTCGGCTCCACCATTGCTGAAATCATACAAATCATTATCAATATTATTCTTACCCCAGGTCCAGAATTTCATGCCCGGAGTTTCAATGTTTTCAGAAATCCGAAATATTCCTTCTTTATTATCGTGATTGATTACCCCCCAATAGTTATCGTTTAAATTATGTGCATAGGCTATACCCATATCATCCCATTTGCTTAAGAAATCGATTCTATCGACGTTGTAAAGAGTTCCATAGTTGCCAATCCAGCCTCCGGGGCTCCATGCAGCTTCATATTGGTCAAACGGGACAACCATTTCGGAGTTTAGAGGACTGCCGGTATTGCCCATCTCAGATCCCGGTGTTAAGGTTGTACAGGTCCAGTACTCATAATTTACGCTCTGGGATTGATTGTTTATTAATTTAACATCGAAATCCCAGGCAGATGATCCACTGTATACACTAACTTCAATCTGGCAGGTGATGCTTGTGATACCGTTATTAAAACCGCCCGGCGCACCGGCATAAGCGGTTGTATCGGTGTGCTCCATTCTGATAGTTACTGTATCGGCAGTATTCTTAATTACGCTGAATTTCCAGGGTAGTAGCCAGGTTTTTCCATGCTCGGGTTCTGGAAAGGTAGGAAATATACCACCCCAAACCATGAGCCAGTCGTAATAAAAAATGTTATTATAGATTTCATATGCCGAACCACACTCGCTTTGATACAGGTATTCATGGTTGGTTGGTTTGTATATAAAAGACAATATGCGGGCTCCGTATTCCGGAACAAGAACAAGTTTTATCAGCTCGTTCTCAATGACTTTAGAATCATCAAAAACAACCTGCTGAATATTG
>DNTK01000426.1 GCA_003508755.1 Bacteroidales bacterium
GCTCAATACACTCTGTGGTTCACGAAAAAGAATTTTGGACTATCCACGAAAAGCTCAAGAACCTCGGCGCTGAAGGAATATTGGTAATTCCAATCGAGAAGATGATCATGTAAAGTATGAATGGCCGGCTGCTAAATAGTATTCTTTTTATCATACCTGCATTAATATGGGGTTCTACCTGGTATGTCATTAAATTTCAATTAGGAAGTGTAAATCCTATTATGTCGGTAGGGTATCGTTTTCTGGCAGCTGGACTTATATTGTACCTTATTTGCCGTCTCTTTAGGTATAATCTGAGATTTACAGCAAAAGAGCACGGACTATTTTATCTTTTGGGAGTATGCTTATTCGGTATTAATTACTGGCTTGTATATGCTGCAGAACAATACTTAACCAGCGGACTTATTGCTGTATTGTTTTCCCTCATTGTGTTTACAAATACCCTGTTAAGCGCCCTTTTGCTCAAGACAAAAATAACCTGGCAGGTAATAATGGGTGGCTTACTGGCTATTACGGGTACAACCTTCATTTTCTGGAATGAAATTACTATTATGTTTACACAATCATCAATAACCTCAGCTATTGTTATGGGACTCGTGGCTGTGGTGCTGGCATCTTTTGGAAATGTATTATCTGCCTATAATCAAAAACGGGAACTACCAGTTATTCAGGCAAATGCTTACGGTATGCTTTACGGTTCAGCAACAGTTTTAGCGATTGGAGTAATTAAAGGAGCAGGATTGACTTTCGATACCAGCACAAGTTATGTGCTATCACTAATATACCTTTCAGTATTTGGCTCGATAATAGCCTTTACGGCTTATTTAAAATTAATTGGCCGCATAGGTGCACCAAAAGCTTCCTATATTGTTGTTATTGTACCGGTTATTGCTATGATTTTCTCGACCATATTTGAATCGTATCAATGGCAGAGGAGTGCATTGGTAGGCATGCCGGTGCTAGTAATGGGAAATTTAATTGCCTTGAACCGCTTTGGAATAAATAAGATATTTATGAAATGGAAATAGTTCGTAACCCTGACAAGAGAAATTGGACAGAGCTCCTGAAGCGACCTGCTTTCGATACCCGCAAACTGGATACTACTGTCGGCAATATCATCAATGATGTAAAGAAAAGAGGAGATGCTGCTGTAAAAGAATATACTGCCAGGTTCGATCAGGCAGATATTGAAAACTTATTAGTTTCTGAGAATGAATTAACGCAAGCTGCACAAACTATTTCTGCGGAATTGAAGGATGCCATCGATTTAGCGACAGAAAATATTCGACGTTTCCATATGGCACAAAAACCCTCAGAGATAAGGTTAGAAGCTACTAAGGGAGTTGAATGCTGGCAAAAACCCGTTCCAATCTCAAAGGTTGGATTATATATTCCGGGTGGAACAGCTCCGTTGTTTTCAACCTTATTAATGCTGGCAATACCAGCCAAAATTGCCGGTTGCAAGGAGATTGTTTTATGCTCACCTCCATCAGCTCAAGGGAAGCTGCATAATGCCATTTTATATGCCGCCCAAAAGATTGGTGTTTCTAAGATTTTTAAAGCAGGTGGCGTGCAGGCTATAGCTTCCATGGCGTATGGTACCGAGAGTATTCCTAAGGTTTATAAGATTTTTGGACCTGGCAATCAGTATGTAACAGCAGCTAAGCAACTTGTAGCACGAGATGCGGTTGCTATTGATATGCCGGCAGGACCCAGCGAGGTAGCAGTATTGGCTGATGAAAGCTCCGATGCCTCCTTTGTTGCAAGTGACCTCTTATCGCAGGCAGAGCATGGCACCGACAGTCAGGTGGTTCTTTTCTCTACAAGCGAAAGTAAGATAGAGGAAGTATTGGATGAAGTTCAAAGGCAACTTATGGTACTTCCAAAAAAAGAGCTTGCCTCAGCATCTCTCGAGCATAGCAAGGCATTCCTTGTTGCTGATAAGGATGAAATGATTGAAATGGTAAATGCCTATGCACCTGAACATTTAATCATCTCTACAAATGATGCGGACGCACTAGCATTAAAAGTAGAGAATGCAGGTTCCGTATTTATTGGTGAATATACTCCTGAAAGCGCCGGTGATTATGCATCCGGAACTAATCATACCCTGCCCACACATGGCTGGGCAACAGCATACAGTGGAGTGAACCTCGACAGCTATTACAAGAAAATAACCTTCCAGAAAATCAGTAAGGAAGGGCTACGAAACATAGGACCCGCAATAGAGATTATGGCGGAAACCGAAGAGCTTTTTGCACATAAAAATGCAGTCAGCATGAGGTTACGCAAGAAAAACTAAGACATGAGTTTTGATTTAAAAAGCATATTAAGAAAAAACATCAGGAATATTGCTCCTTACTCAACTGCACGGGATGAGTTCCAGGGTGTCGCATCTGTTTTCCTGGATGCAAATGAGAATCCGTTTAATACGGATGTTAATCGTTACCCTGATCCACTGCAGCAAGAAGTAAAAGTAAAAGTAAGCCGCATAAAGAATGTGCATCCGCACCAAATATTTCTTGGTAACGGAAGCGATGAAGCCATTGATTTGATCATAAGAGCTGCCTGCGAGCCTGGTATTGACAATGTAGTAGCCATGAAACCTACGTATGGTATGTATAAAGTGGCGGCCGATATAAACAATGTGGAATACCGTGAAGCATTGCTTACAAGCAACTTTTTGTTGGATCCGTTAGCCATTCTTGACCAGGTAGATGATGCAACCAAGGCAATATTTCTTTGCTCTCCCAATAACCCTACGGGCAACAGCTTAATTCGCCAGGATGTTAACCATATTTTAAACAACTTTAATGGCTTGGTTATACTGGACGAAGCTTATATCGATTTCTCAAAAGAGGAGAGCTTTCTTACCGAATTGAATAATTACCCCAACCTGGTGGTATTGCAAACTTTTAGCAAGGCATGGGG
>DNTK01000270.1 GCA_003508755.1 Bacteroidales bacterium
TCACTTTGACCGGAATTTGCAAACAGGGACATATATATTGTAATACAATAAATTATTTTAGGTCGGTAGAAGATAATAATAAAAGGGGAGACATAAATGAAGGAAAGACACATATAAAACAAATTAAAGATTTAACATTATTAATCGAAGGAAAACCCATTGCTAGGGCTGAAAGGGGACAGCTTTATTTTGAAAATCCGGATGATAAAGGAAACCTATTTTGTCTTTATGGTGTAAAAACGGAATTGATTGATTTGACAAGAAGTACTGGACAAAAAATAACCATAGAAGAGCAGTTTAAAGACTTTGGCGATAGCGTATTACTTATACATAATCCTAAAAAGTTTCTGAATCGAGTTAAGATAGCGCTTAAAAAACTTTCAAAAAAGTATAAGTTTTCTCCAGTTAGTTATTATGATCGAGAAAGGTATGAAGGAAATTTAAGTCCCTTTTTTAAATCAAACTTATATGAGTATCAGAATGAGGTACGATTTTGGATCCAAAACGAAGTTGATAAGCCATTTGAATTCTTCATTGGTGACATATCTGATATTAGTCACAAATGTTCAATAAATGAACTAGATAAGTTAAAGGTTAAAGTACTTAAGCAACAAAATAACAATTTGCATATCTAGACACCCTATATTACGAGGTGTCGTAGGGTGTAAAAATTAAAATCCAGCTTATTCACTAAATTATGAAACTTGAGAAAAAGCCAAATAAAACACATATTAGAGAAATAGAATCCTGGTTAATCGAAGAATACAACCAAACAGGGATGGGTTTTTATCATAATTGGGAAACAATTATTAATGGTTTAAGCAAAGGACAAGTATTTTGCCTTTTAGAGAATAATAAAGCAATTGGATTTATTCTATGGAGAGGATCTGAGAAAGTAATAACCATTGATATTGCAACAATAAAAATTGATAAGAGAGGGAAAGGGCTTGGTCGCCAAATGATAAAGCTTTTTTATGATTCCTTCAAGTTCTCAGATTATATGGTAATTGACCTTCAGTGTTCTCCTGAATCATCTGAGAAATTCTGGTCTAGTATTGGATTCAAAAAATATAAGATATACAGTAGACAAAATACAGTCAAAATGTTTGGGCTCCTTTCAAATACCTTGAAATGCACCGAGCAGGCTTTTCTTGCATCTCCTTCTATTGAACTCTGGGATGTTGAACCTTTTGAATCGGATAGAGTAGAACCTCACTGGTGTTGGAATGTTGATATGCCAACGGATTCAGGTAAATTATTTAGCGCTATTATACAACCATGTAATCCAGATTGGAGGATGAGATATGTTAAGTCAAATGGTGAAATAATAGATGATAAGATTAAGTATTTTCCAAATGCAGAAGAGATATTGTGTGAAGGTTTTTTAATTATTGAGAATTTACCATTATAAAATCAATAACCTAGCTGCCTTTAATACTCAAGTATTCTGATTCCTTATTGTTATGATAGAGTCTTTTCTTATCAAAGAACTAGAATTATTTTATTTTTAAATCAAAATTTTATCAGAGTAACTAGAAATGTCGCACAAAAAGAAAATTCGATTCATTAAAACAAACGATAATGACTATAAAAAACTTTTACATGAGCATGCCCTATTACAAGAAGAGCATAATAAATTGATAGAGGAAGTTGAAAATAAACTTAAAGCTTGGGTGGAAATGAGTGGTCTCATCAATAAGCGTGAAGAATTAATTGAAGAAGTCGAACAACTAACCCTTAGCAGAGATAGTCATGTTAACCTTATGAGAATGATTCCAGTTCATGAACTTGATATCAGTAAGAGGCTTAAGACTTTTTTTTAAGAATAATTCCATCGTTTGTGTTAACCATGATGATTTTATGCAAGTGCACTCAATAAGAGAATTTAGAAATGTCGGAAAAAAGAGTGTTGATGAACTTCATATTGCTATTGAAAAATATCTTAGCTCAAAATCGGATAATGATTTAACAGGATAGTAAATTAAAGATGAATATGCAATTTCATTATTACGACTATAAATTCTCTAATTCACATCCTTGATACAACGAACAGAATAGAAGTCAGTATTATAATTGCTACGAAAGCGGTAAATGCCATTAGTATCGTGGGTTGATTTTATCACTCTGGAATAATATCCATAATTATATGAATCTGTTGATGTCCACCATACTGTCCATTCCCCTTTTCCAAAAAACATATAATCCCAAGGATAGGGGTAATAAATCGACCCTGCTGGTAGTGCAGAAAAACCTGTGGAATTAGTGGCATCTTCATTATTTTTCTCCCAGTCTGAATGACCAACAACCTTCAATAATCCAGCCAGACCTTCTCCTCTATAAGTTGGACCTTGTAAATCCAATTCTTCTGAACTCATACCAATAAATTCTTCTAAAATTTTCCAATCATCATCAGAAGGGAGTATCCAGCCTTCAGGACACACTTCACAAGCAGTTTCCCAATTGTACAAATAACCATAAATTTTCATATTGGATTCATCTTCTTCATAAGCAAGGCATCCTGTATCAGCTCTATAGGCTAGATTCTCAGCCATCCAGACTTGCTCTCCAATTTTAACAGTTCGATAGATTTTCCCATCCCTTTTATCGATAAACCTACCAAACCTACTCGATTCTTTTTCGCATCCAAATAATAAAAGAATTAATATTAAATAACATACTCTATAGCCAATTTTCATATTGATATTTTTGAGATTAATTTAAAAGCTTTCGTTTCTTTATAATCTTTGCAGACCTATCCTAACATTCAGTAAATATATCTTTCAACAACTTAGGGGCAATGATTATTTGTGCCACAAATTACAAAATCGCACCAAATATTAATGATAAAAAGTCGAGATTTTATTTATGTAGAATGGATCTAAATATCTGAACTGCAATAATATTTCAGTAGAATGATTTTTATTTGGAGAGCATAACTTTTTGTTATCGTTATTCAATAATGAAATGTCTCAATACTGCCAAATTATTTATCAATGAAGAAAATATCAGTACTAGGATTTTTTATAATCCTAATATTTACAAACGTTATTTGCATTGCTCAGGAAAATGATTTTCAGAGTATTATATTACCTTCTCCAACTCCTTTCGAACTTACCAAATATGGGAATATTCCCGTAGATGAGAGCTCAGGATTAATATCTCCAAGTATTCCTCTTTATACTTATCAGGCAGGAAGATTGTCTGTTCCCGTTAGTATTAGTTATAACGGTAATGGGGTTAAAGTTGAGCAAATGAGTTCATGGATAGGTATAAACTGGAATCTTCATTGCGGTGGAGCTATTACCAGAATAGTAAAGGACAAACCTGATGACTATGCCCATGAAATGGGTGGAAGAATCTTTCATACTCCAAATGAAATTCTTGCAATGGATACGACATATAATAGTGCGGATGTACACTATTTACATCAAATAGCAAATTCTGCATATGCGGACACTGAGCTTGATGTTTTTAATTTTTCTTTTAATGGATATTCAGGTAGTTTCTTTTTAGATGATTCTTTAAAACCTGTTCTTGCCAATTATGATCAGGAAATAAAAATATTACCACCTATTACCGATGGTAGTGGGAATATTGTTTCTATTGAAATAATAACACCAGAAGGTATATCATATTATTTTGGTGGTGATAATGCTACAGAAAGAATCCAAACAACCCAACCAGAAAGACAATCTGCCAACACAACCTTCTTTCTAAAAAGAATTACACATCCTTTAGGTGATGAAATTGAGTTTGTGTATGAAACAGATAGTGACTATCCGTTAAAAAACGGTCAGCATCTTGATATACATAAAATTTTTGCTGGTTGTTGTTATGGATCTGAGCCCTATGAGAATACAGATACAACTATAAGTTATCATATGTCCCGGGTTGTGGATGGTTTCTATCTGAAAGAGGTTAAATCCAATAGATCTGGCTCAGTGATTAAATTATTCTCAGTTCAGGCTAATGCTGGTTATGAGTACAGAAGGCAGTTAAATCAAATAGAAGTTATCGACACTGTAAGTAACCTGAAATCTTTTGACTGTGAACTAATCTATGATATTGAGAGTTCACAGAGATTCTTTCTAACGATGGTTAGGTTGAATCCGGTAAATCAGAATGGGAAATATGAGAGGGAACAACTGTATAAATTTGAGTACAATGATGCTGAAGCTCTGCCAGGCAGATGGAGTTATGACCAGGATCACCTTGGATACTATAACAATAAAAGAAATAATACATTGCTTCCCAATGTAGATTTTATTTTATTTAGTCACTTACCTTTTTTAGGAGATAGGAGTCCTGATTTTAATTATGCAACAAAAGGTGCATTAACAAAAATAACATATCCAACTGGCGGATATACAGAATTTGAATATTGTGCTCCACCAAGTCAGGGGACAAGTGAAAGTGCCTCATTATCTGTTTTTTGCGGTGATGAGAGAAGAAATCCGACAACGGATCTATATGATTCATTTACATTTGGTTCTATTGGCGATGAAGGTGTGGTTCTGAACCATATAACAGACACAATAGATGTAAGTTTAAATATTGAGGTTGACCCTACAACTGGCAATGTTAGTCAGGCTTATATTATTCAAATAAAATGCATCAATCTAGATAGTGGTGAAGAGCAAATAAAACCATTTAATCTTTCACCAGGATATTATAGTTATAACAGAACCGCACGATTTGGAATTATTGAGGACATAAATTACAGAATTGAAATGTCAATAGAATTCAATGGAATTGGCATAGATACCACACAAGTTTATGCTTATGCGAATTTTAGTTATGAAACTAATGAGATAGTTGAAAATGGAGGACTTGGAATTCGGATGAAAAGCATTAAAAACTTTCCTGCAGCGGGAGATACAACTATTGTAAAAAGATACTACTATCAACCATTATTAGACATCCAAAACGCTATACAAGAGAAACCCTATAACTTTAATTACGATCCAAATGAATATTACTATTCATTTCGACTTCAAAATACTGAGGGCGGACGCTGGATACTTTTACATTTAGGAACTAATACAATTAACAATCTTTTCCCAAATAGAGATAATATTAACATATATGATACTGTTGTTGTGAGCTTTGGAGGAGATAATTTTGAGCAAGGGGGTATTCAAAAATCTTTTAACATCATAGAACCTAATTACATTGAATCAGTTCTGCTGCCTAATGTTGATATGCTTTATCTTGATTGGGGAAATCCCGATTGTAGTGATTTTTTGTGGATGAAAATATGTTACGGAGTGGAAACAAAACACTGGCATATACCATTTCAATTTTTTGAGGATATGTATCAGACTCAACTTGATAATTCTGATATGTACAGTAAAAAACTAATAAACGAAATTAGTTTTAAGAGAAATATTAAAGGAGGCTTTGATAAGATAAAAGAAACTTCATGGAAATATTCCTATGATACTTTAAATACCACTATAAATAGCCTTGTTGTTAAAAAGGTCCTGAATTACTATGCAAATATGACAAGTGCGGATCCAACAATTTTATATGTTGGGTCCTATAACAATTTCAGTATAAAGGAATCTCTGGAATCAATTACTAATATTGAGTACATAGGAGATGTTCCATTTGATGCTATTCCAAGTATAAATGATAAGGTTGAAACAACAACTAAATATTTGTATGGTCCGTTAGTTGGATTACCAAAAGAGGTAATTTCTGCTACTAGTAAAACTGGTAAAGTAAATCGTACCAAAAATTATTATGCTAACTC
>DNTK01000226.1 GCA_003508755.1 Bacteroidales bacterium
GCTATAACCGCCGCGCTTGTTTCCTTTTATACCAAATTCAGCAAAGTCTTTTCTGACCTGAGTCGCACTTACCCCGGTGGCATTGGCAATACTGTAGGAATATACTTTTTCAAAACCGAGCTCTTTAAACCGATAAAGGCTTAATTTGTATAACAGTAAACGTTTAATATTTCGGCTTACAACACTCATTATTGTGATAAAAAGTACAATAAAATTAATAGCTAGTTATCGGCATATGCTTATTATAGTGGGAAATACAACAAATCTGAAGAACGTTTTATCGTCAAAAAATTGACATCCATAATTCAATGTTGTAATTTTAATTATTATTGTTACAAAAGGTACAATAAACCCTTTAAATCCACAAATCATGGATAAGAAAATAGTTACAGGTCTCTATTTTCATTATCCTGGCAGCAGTGATAAAATTACTGCCATCATAAATGAATTAATCAGCTTTGCTAAAGTAATTCCTGAGGTTTCAGCGATATGGACATCTCATAACCAGCCTATTAACGAATCGGAAAAATTTATTCAGGAGATTCTTGAAAAAGAGATTCAGCAGATAATTGTTGTAGGGACTAAAGCAGGATTTATTCAGCCCTTTTTTAATACAGTAATGCGAACAGCTTCCCGGAATCAAAATAAAGTGAAGATTTTTGATTTTGATGAAAAAAATATTTTTCAATCGAGCGATACACCCCTGGCTAAAGCTATTTTGTTTAGTCAGATTATGAACCTACGGTTCGATGGCTTGCATCATAAGCAGTTTCCGCTAAATCACAAAGAAACGTTGGTAATTGGGGGTGGTATTGCCGGAATCCAGGCAGCACTTGAAATTGCTAACAGCGGCAATAAGGTGTTTTTAGTTGAAAAAACCGGCAGTATTGGCGGGCATATGGCCATGTTCGATAAGACATTCCCTACACTCGATTGTGCAGCTTGCATCCTAACACCAAAAATGGTGGATGTTGGGCAACATCCAAATATCGAGGTTTTAACACTCTCCGAATTGACCGAAATTAGCGGGAAGGCAGGCGACTTTACCGTAACAATAAGCAAAAAAGCCCGGCGGGTAAGCGAAACGCTTTGTATCGGTTGTGGAAGTTGTGCAGAAAAATGTCCTTCGAGGACTTCCAGCGAATTCGATGCTGGAACCACTATGCGCAAATCAATTTATATTCCTTTTCCTCAGGCAGTACCCAATAAATACCTCATTGATGCCGATTCTTGCATCTATGTCGAAAAAGGTAAATGTGGGGCCTGTGTAAAGGCTTGTCCGGTTGAAAATTGTATTCAACTTGATGAGCCCGACAAGGAGTTGAAGTTGAAGGTGGGAAATATTATTGTTGCGACCGGATTTAAAACCTTCGATGCATCACGAATTGAACAATTTGGTTATGGCAAATACCCCAATGTGCTCACCTCGCTTGAGTTTGAAAGATTGGTGAATGCCTCTGGACCTACCGAAGGCCAAATCAGATACCGGACAAAAGATAAACGTGGTAATTGGATCTTTACAACCGAAGGTGAAGAACCAAGAAAAATAGCACTGATACATTGTGTCGGTAGTCGTGACGAAAATTTCAACAAATATTGTTCAAGGGTATGTTGCATGTACTCTCTGAAATTAGCACACCTCATTAAAGAAAAGATGCCCCGCGCTAAAGTTTATGAATATTATATCGATATGCGCGCATTTGGAAAAGGCTATGAAGAGTTTTATGATCGGATTAGGCACGAGGGAATACATATGGTAAGAGGCAGAACGGCAATGGTTTTTGAAAGCAAGGGGCATCTTCACTTACGCACAGAAGATATTGTGCAACAAAAGTTAATTGAGCAGGAAGTAGATATGGTAGTTTTGGCCGTGGGGCTCGAGGCCCGGCCCGAAACCAGTAGGCTGGCTCAAATACTTGGATTAAATACAACCCACGATGGCTGGTTGAAAGAATCGGATAGCCTGGATGAGAATGTTTTATCGAATATTGATGGAATACTCATTGCCGGAGCATGTCAGGGACCCAAAGATATTCCTGATGCTGTTACTCAGGGAGCTGCTGCCGCATCAAAAGTGCTTGAAAATATACTGAATAATGCTGTAAACCACTCTTTAGTTCCTGAAACCGAAGAGGACATTCTCTCAAAAGCGTAGACGAAAAAACTGGAATATTTGCATCAGAAAAAATCTTCACCGACACAATTTTTCTTTGCAACCCATTCCAAATATCCTCTCAAAAACCATCGGAGGAGTACACCATGCATAAAGTTGATTCTTCCTTAAAAAAAGAAGTTGGCAAATTTGGCACAGGAAAATGGCAGGATTGTTTTCATTGTGGAACATGCACCGCAGCTTGTCAACTATCGGATAGCAGACACCTGATTCCCCGAAGTACAATACGCTCACTACAATTGGGACTTACATCAAAGGTGCATCAGGATTTAGATCCATGGTTGTGCTATTATTGCGGAGACTGCTCAGAAACCTGCATGCGTGATGCCAATCCCGGGGAGCTAATGATGACACTGAGACGCTACCTTACTTCGGTTTACGACTGGACAGGGATTTCCAGGATTTTCTATACGAAACGACACATTGAACTTTGGGTTATTCTGGGCGTATTTACCCTGGTGGTGGCCTTGTTTGCGATATTTTTGCCGCCATCAGCCCAACTCTTCTCAAATCCGGAAGCATTTCTAACGGTGCAAGGTGGGGTTGCTATCAACAGTTTGGTTGATGGTATTGGGAGCCATGCTTTTGTAGGCATTATCGAAACTTTTGATATAGCCATGGCCTTGTTTATTGGTCTTTTGCTGATATCAAACATTATACACATGTGGACTAGAACAGTTTTATCGCGGACCGAGTATGTTGTACCCGTTCAAAACTATTTTCTTGAGCTATGGCAGCTTATTTTTCATTTTTCCGTGCAACCAAAATTTTCAAAATGCAGCGATAAGAAATACTGGGGTGGTCACTTTCTTATGATGTCAGGATATACCGTTATGTTTATAATGATAGTAGCATTACTACCCAAATTTCAGACAGAAGTAATTCATCCCTGGTACCACTGGCAAAGATTATTAGGGTATTATGCGACATTCGGAATCTTGTTCTTTTTAAGTATTGTTGCTGTTAAGCGACTAAGAAGAACCGATATAAAACTTAAATTTTCGCACATTAGCGATTGGCTGTTTATAATATTGCTGTTACTGACTACACTTAGTGGTATTTTTCTGCATTTCTTAAGAATAAGTGGAATGCCGGCCGCTACCTATTTTATGTATGTATTCCACCTGGCCGTATTGGTCCCCATGCTAATTGTCGAAGTACCCTTCTCTAAATGGTCGCATCTGGCTTACAGGCCTTTTGCAGTTTATTTTGCACGGCTTAATGATAGTGCTATTCGCAGGAGAACCAATTCGCCTGCTTATGTTTAAACCAAAATAGTTTCTAAAATGAAGGAAGCCCGAATAGGACTATATGTTTGCTGGTGCGGTTCAAACATCGCAAAAATGGTGGATGTTGAAACCATTGCAAAAGAGCTACATGAAATACCTGAAGTAATAGTCGCAAGGGATTATAAATACATGTGCTCTGATCCGGGACAGGATCTTATCATAAAGGATATAAAGGAAAACAACCTGGATCGAATTGTGGTGGCTGCATGTTCACCACGTATACACGAAGCAACCTTCAGAAAAGCAATTGAGAAAGCAGGGCTAAATCCATACATGTTCCAGATGGCCAATATCCGTGAACAGGATGCCTGGGTTCATAACAACAGGGATGAAGCTACCCAGAAAGCAAAAGCTTTAATTAAAGCAGCATTAAAACGAATAAAGTTCCACGAAGCATTAAACAAACGAACTGTTGAAATCAATCCCTCAACCTTAGTTATTGGGGGTGGGGTTGCTGGTCTTACTGCAGCATTAAAAATTGCTGATGCCAATCAAAAAGTTTACCTGGTTGAATGTGAGGACCACCTGGGAGGAACATTACTGCAAGTAAAAAATACCTTTCCGGCGTTACAGGATGTGCAGGAATTCATAAGCGAAAAACGATCGAAAGTTTTAAACCATACCAATATTGAAGTGTTTACGAATACTAATCTGGAGGAAATTTATGGATATGTAGGCAATTTTGGAACAAAACTTCAATTCAATAATAAAACTGTAGAACTTGAATTTGGGAATATTATTATCGCTACTGGCTTACAGCCTTTTAACCACATCCGCATTCCTGAATATGATTATGGAGAGTTGCCCAATGTTATAACAGCCCTTGAATTTGAGCAAGTACTTCTTTCTGGTAAAATCGAAAAGAAGGATGGATCAAAGCCAAATGACGTAGCCATTATACATTGTGTTGGCAGTCTCAGCAAAGACTATTTGCCTTATTGCTCACGCACGTGCTGTTCAACGGCATTAAAATATGCCAATATTATTCGCTCTTCTTTGCCCGAAGCTAACATTTACGAGTTATATACCGATATGCGCTGCTATGGTAAAGGATGCGAAGAATTATATAGTTATACATCCACACGCGATATCATGTTTCTAATGTTTGATATGGAAGATGGCTTGCCGAAAATACTACCGGCCGATTCTGAAATGACAGGAGAAATGCAAATAAAAATGCTGGAGAAACTTTCAGGAGAGGAATTAATTGTACCAGCAGATATGGTCATTCTCATGACTGGGATGCAGTCCCGCGATAATGCGCGCGAAGTTGCGCATATGGCGGGAATAAGCATGTGTGGAAACGAGTTTTTTATCGAAAAACATCCAAAACTTGATCCCGTAGCCACTACCACCGATGGCGTATATATTGTCGGGGCATGCCAGGGACCAAAATCAATTGACGAATCAGTTTCACAGGCAAAAGCTGCTGTTGCTCGCATTTTGGGCAGCATCTGCAAGGGTGTTACTGAGGTGGAAGTGACTACTGCTACTGTAAATGAAGACATTTGTTGTGGATGCAAAACATGCGTTCAGGTGTGTCCTTATTCAGCCATTGATTTCAATGAAGAGAAAAATGTTTCCGGAGTAAATGAAGTGCTTTGCAAGGGATGTGGAACCTGCAGTTCGGCCTGTGCAACAGGTGCAATACAGGCCAGGCATTTTACCGATTCGCAAATTCTCTCTCAAATCGAAGGTGTATTAGAGAGCGAAAATGAAGTCCTGTAAAC
>DNTK01000567.1 GCA_003508755.1 Bacteroidales bacterium
AGTATCCCCCGGTGTCGAGAATAAGCAACTTATCAAACATCTTAAAGATATCCGAAGAAGGCTGATGAATCACCACAAAAACGAGTTTTCCTTTTAACGAGAGTTCCTTCAGCAGGTCCATTATGTTTTCCGAATCGCGTGATGAAAGCCCTGAGGTTGGTTCATCAAGGAAAAGCACTGCCGGTTCTCGGATGAGTTCCAGTGCAATATTTAATCTCTTGCGTTGACCACCACTTATTTTTTTATTCAGGGGGGAGCCAACCTGAATATCTTTAATCTCGTAAAGCCCCAGACTCTGAAGCATTTTAACGACCACATTGTCGAGCTGTTCTTTCTTGTAATTACTAAAACAAAGCTCTGCATTAATAAATAAATTCTGATAAACGGAGAGTTCCTCAATGAGGAGGTCGTCCTGCGAAACAAAACCAATAAGCCCCTCAACCTTTTTCTTTTCCTTATGTATATCAATATTGTTTATATATACACTGCCTGTTTTTGGGGTATTTGTTCCATTAATAATATTGAGAAGAGTCGATTTTCCTGCACCACTGGCACCCATAATTCCTACAAGGTGTCCGCTCTTTTCAGAAAAACCCATGGGGTGCAAACCAATATTTCCGTTTTTAAAAGTATACGAAATATCTTTCGCTTCGAATGCGATTCTTGATTCCGTGCTTTCCGCATGAAAAAGGCTAACAACATCGCTGTAATAAATTGGATTTATGGCATGGTTACGAATCGATGAGCCTGCATTAAATGCATAAACTTTGTCGGGTTGTAACAGCTGCCCATTTAAATACAATTCATTTTCGCCTAAATACCTGATAAAGTAGATATTTGCCGAAGCCACATGCAATATTCTTAACTGACCTTTGAATTTGTGAGATGTTACCTGGTGATGGTTGTGCCCTTCTTCGTTTATGTCTTTTATGATAAGTATCTTATCAGAATCAGGTTCCTGACTCACGGTACTTATGGTATAATCTCTTATATCGTCGTGCTCGTTGCGCTCGATGTAAAAGGAATCGGAGACTGTTTCGATAAATTCAAATTCCTGATCGGATATCTCGACGCTATCAATATTAACAAATTCGAAAAGGTAAACTAGTACAATGAGTTTCTGCTGCTGAGTTAGCTCATGATTTATCTGATCGCAAATTCTGAGTAGTTTCACCGAATCGGGGCCAATTCTTTTCTTACCACGGCGGTTCACCAGGCTTTGGTGTTTACTAAAATAACTGTCGTATATTTTTAGGTATTCCGCAACAAGATCCTGGTTAAGTTGTCGATGCAGGAAAGACTCTACAACAGGCCTTCTGTCAGCTCCGGAAAGTTCATGATTTTCTGGCCTGGCAATAATAGCAAATAACTCCATTAATGCCTTTAATATCTGTTCGCTCATGTAAAGTCAAGTTAAGCTTACGTCTCGTGGTATCGAGTTTACGCAGGCTTAAATAGTTTGTTTCGATTTGGACTGTCAATGTAGTAAAATAATTCTTATTTGATATAACGAGTTATTAACGAATTGCAATGTGTGGTCTAAAAAACTATGCCGTTATCTTTTTTGCTGCTGCCTTATCTGATAATGTTACCTCCGTATGTCAAAAAGACAGGGTTTTCGCATGAGGTAAGTGACAAAATAACAGGTAATTAGGAGTGGTCAGACTTTTGTAGCCAAAAGGGTAAAATAGAAAAAAATGAATCAGGATAAATTTACATTAAAGTCACAGGAGGTTCTTCAGTATGCGTTTAATTTGGCGCAAGAAAAAGAAAACCAGGCTGTAGAAACAGGTCACTTGTATTTAGCTGTTAATGAACAGGCTGAAGATTTATTGGTGTATGTTCTGGAAAAATCAGAAGCTAACAGCAAGGCCATTAACGCAGTTGTCGACAAGATAGTCTCTGCTTATCCAAAGGTGCAAGGAGGTGAAGTGTATCTTTCAACCAAATCATCGGAAGCATTGCAAAAGGCGTTGACCTATTCAAAAAAAGCGGGTGATGATTACGTATCAATCGAATACCTTATCAAAGGGCTTTTGTCTGTAAACGATGATATTTCAAGGGTTTTGAAAGATAATGGTGTAAATGAGAAGAACCTTGATAAAATAATTGAAGAATTAAGAAAAGGAAGCAAAGTAAATAGCCAATCGGCCGAAAATGGATACAATGCACTTCAGAAATATGCCATTAACTTAATCGATAGCGCTCGTAAGGGCAAACTGGATCCTGTCATTGGCAGAGATGAAGAGATCAGGCGTGTATTGCAAATTATTTCGAGGCGCACAAAAAATAATCCTATTCTAATTGGTGAGCCTGGGGTTGGTAAAACTGCGATTGCCGAAGGGCTGGCGCACAGGATTATTTCCGGCGATGTGCCCGAAAACTTATCCACAAAACAATTATACTCTCTGGATATGGGGGCACTGGTTGCGGGAGCAAAATACAAGGGTGAGTTTGAAGAACGGCTAAAATCGGTTGTGAAGGAGGTAATAGCTTCAGACGGAGAAATAGTATTGTTTATTGACGAAATACACACCTTGGTTGGAGCGGGTAAGTCAGAAGGAGCAATGGACGCTGCAAATATTCTAAAGCCTGCACTAGCAAGGGGCGAATTAAGAGCAATCGGTGCAACCACGTTAAATGAGTATCAAAAATATTTCGAGAAAGATAAAGCACTTGAAAGACGTTTTCAGACCGTAATGGTAGGCGAGCCTGATATAATGGCTTCTGTTTCAATACTAAGAGGTTTAAAAGAACGGTACGAAACCCATCATAAAGTCCGCATTAAAGATGAAGCTATAATTGCTGCCGTAGAACTATCGAGTAGATACATTACCGATAGGTTTTTACCCGATAAAGCCATTGATTTAATTGACGAGGCAGCTTCGAAAATGCGTATTGAAATGAATTCGCTTCCAACAGAAATTGATGAAATTGAGCGAAAAATCAAGCAACTTGAAATCGAACGCGAAGCCATAAAAAGGGAGGGGGATAAAACAAAAACCGAAACATTATCCAAGGAATTGGTTAATTTATCAGAAAAC
>DNTK01000219.1 GCA_003508755.1 Bacteroidales bacterium
GAAGGCCATATTCAGCAAAAAAACTGGGCCATAACACAAGCAAGGTATCCACATGTTTTATCGCTCGATGCTGATGAGGTGGTATCAGAACGATTACTAAAGGAGATACTTAAGGTAAAAGAAAACTGGCAGGCCGATGGCTATTACTTTAACCGCATGACCAATTATTGTGGTAAATGGATAAAACATTGTGGTTGGTACCCCGATCGAAAATTGCGTTTATGGGATAGCCGGAAAGGTGAGTGGGGTGGCATAAATCCTCATGATAAATTTGAAATGGAAAAAGGAACAACTATTCAACACATTAAAGGAGACTTATACCATTACTCGTATCATTCCATTTCGCAGCATGTATTGCAAATTGATAAATT
The DNA here is from genome assembly GCA_003508755.1 of Bacteroidales bacterium. Classification (GTDB taxonomy): domain Bacteria; phylum Bacteroidota; class Bacteroidia; order Bacteroidales; family UBA10428; genus UBA10428. The sequence continues at coordinate 372 of DNTK01000219.1, forward strand.
CACTACTATTGGCGCCACAGAAGCGATTAAGAATGGAAAGGCAGCAAATATTTTTTTACTTGTTTTAAAACCCATATGGAAGTTTGTTCGAGATTATATCGTTAAGCTGGGAATTCTGGATGGATATTATGGATATGTTATTTGCAGCTTGTCTTCAAAAGCGCTATTCATAAAGTATTTAAAGATGATTGAACTAATGAAGCAGGTTAAGCATAGTTAAGTAATAATTGAACAAAATTAATGAATATACTCATAAGCCGTACCGATAGCATTGGCGATGTCATATTAACGATACCGCTTGCAGGTTTTCTAAAACAAAAGTTTCCTGAATGTAAGATTTTTTTTCTGGGCCGCAGCTACACCAGGGCAGTCATTGAATGTTCTTCGAATATTGATAAATTTATTAATTGGGATGAATTGAGGCAGCTGGCAACAGAAGAACAAGTATTTTACTTAAAAGAACTCGCTATAGAATGGGTCATTCATGTATATCCGAACAAGAAGTTTGCCCAATTGGTAAAAAAAGCTGGTATTCCTTACAGAATAGGTACCTCACATCGTACCTACCATTGGTTAACATGCAATAAGCCGGTAAGCTTCTCGCGTAAAAATTCTGAATTGCATGAAGCACAGCTAAATTTCAAGTTGCTTGAACCTCTCGGCGTCTATGAAATTCCCTCCGTTAGCGATATTCCCTTCCTTTATGGAATGGTGCTCTCGGATAAGCAGTTTGATGATCTGCCTGTTCAGCCAGACAGCAGCAGAATGAATGTAATCTTACATCCAAAGTCGAAAGGCAGTGCCCGCGAATGGGGATTGGAGAATTTTGGAAGATTGATTGAACTGTTGCCTTCAGATAAATACAAGGTTTTTATTTCAGGAACAGCTGAGGATAAAGCACACATGGAGCAGTGGCTAAAAAAATATGCCGACAGGGTAGAGGATATCACCGGAACATTATCGCTTGATGCTTTTGTACATTTTATTTCGAAAGCAGATGCCCTGGTTGCTGCCAGTACCGGACCTTTACACATTGCTTCAGCTCTGGGTATTAAAGCAATAGGTATTTATCCGCCCATACGGCCCATGCACCCAGGGAGGTGGAAACCCCTTGGAAAAAAGGCTGAAGTTCTGGTACTCGACAAAGAATGTGAGGATTGCAGGAAACTTACCGAATGTGCTTGTATGAAAGCCATCAAACCGGAAAGTGTGGTCAGAGCACTGGAGGATTGATAGCTAACTAAATTAAATATGATTTTCTGGTTGAGTCAAGTCTTAAAAGAATAAAAATCATCATTGTAAACGCCATGAGCGATGAGCCTCCATAGCTAAAAAACGGCAGTGGTATACCAATTACCGGGAACAGTGCAATGGTCATGGCAATATTTACAGCAAAGTGAAAGAATAAAACCGAAACAACACCATAGCCATATATTCTGCTAAACTTTGAACGTTGCCGCTCGGAGATAATAATTAATCGCAACAGCAATCCTGTAAAAGCAATAATTAGTCCGACCGACCCAAGAAATCCCCATTCTTCTCCTACGGTACAAAAAATAAAATCGGTGCTATTTTCCGGCACATATTTCAGCTTAGTCTGTGTCCCCTGCATAAAGCCTTTACCACTAAAACCACCCGAGCCAATGGCTATTTTCGATTGGTTTACATTGTATTCATAGCCCCATGGATCTGATTTTAAACCCAGCATAACTTCCACCCTGTCGCGCTGGTGCTGTGCTATAACGTGGTTAAATACATAATCGAAGGAATATACCATTCCAATGAATACGAAAAGGAATAGCATTACCGGGAAGAGCTGTCGTATTTTCTTGGATATAGCAATTATAATAAGTACAGTAGTGCCTGTGATGAGGGCAAGAAAAAAGATAAGCAGAGGAGGAATGGTTAACACATTGTATCGAACAAGAAAAATACCTCCCAGATACAAAAGGCTAAATAGAAAGGCGGCAAACAAACTGTGGCCGATCTTGCGGGTATACACACCGTATCCTATCACGGCTATGGCGATAAGTGCCATATAGATGTATAGCTCATCATAGATAACCGACAAAAGGAACAGGGTTGCACTCATTACCAGCAACAGCAAAACCCAACCGGGAAGACCTTCTCGATAGAGTACAAAAATAAGTGCTGCGTAAACCAATGTGGACCCAAAATCGGGTTGAATCATGATAAGTAAGGGGGCACTTACTATAATACCAAAGGATATTAGAATGTTTTGGAATTTTGAAGGTTTCACATTGTAACCCGACAAGAACTTAGCAAGCGCCAGTATGGTAGCTACTTTCGCAAATTCGGAGGGTTGAAGGCTTATCGGTCCCAATACAATCCATGATTTGGCTCCATTAATTTCTGTTCCAATAATTAAAACCAACAGTAAAACGAATAATGCAATGCCATAGGCTGGATAGGCAAAAAAGGAATAAAAGCGACTATCGATTAAAAATATGACAATGGCCAGCACAAGTGAAACCGCTATCCATAATAACTGCATGGTATACCGATTATCCAGCGAAAAGAAGCCTCCCACCTGGTCGCTGAAGTTTACGGCATAAATATTCATCCAGCCAAAGCTGACCAATAATAAATAAAGGAATATGGTTAACCAATCGGTATCACGCAATATGTTTACTCTTCTACTCTCCATCTCCCTCAGGTATTAATATGGCAGACATGATGCGGTTTTCTGTCCATTTTCTCTCAGGGCCAATGGTATCTGTCAGGTATTTATCAATTAGTAAACTGGCTATAGGGGCTCCATACCTGTCGCCCCAAACACCAAATTCAACATAAACCGAAATTGCAATTTGTGGATCATCCTTTGGAGCAAAGGCCATAAAAACGGAGTGTGCTTCACCATGCGGATTTTCTGCAGTACCTGTTTTCCCGCAAATTACCACCTCGTTCGATCGACCCCGTGGTGCTGTTCCTCCCGGTTCGTTTACTGCTTTCTCCATTCCATCGATAACATAATGAAAAAAAGAAGTATCTACCGTAACCCAATGTTTCTGCATGTATTTTTTATCGAGGGTGTCTATTCCTTCGATATCTTTTACTGTGTGGGGTGTAATGTAATAGCCTTTGTTGGCTATGATAGCAGCCAGATTGGCAAGTTGTAGCGGGGTAGTCAGTATTTCTCCCTGGCCAATGGAGTTTGAGATAATCGTATGCGCTTTCCAACGGTTTTCGCCATAGTACCTGTTGTAATACCCGGTTTTTGGAATAAAACCTCTTTTTTCGGAAGGTAAATCAATTCCTAACGGATTTCCAAAACCAAAGGATGTTATGTGGTTTCGCCAGATCTCATAATTCTCCGAAGCATTTCCTTTTTCAGGGTTATCAATAGCTCTTTTGTAGGTATGAGCAAAATAGGCATTGCACGAATTCTTTACTGCTCCGACCAAATCCAGGGGAACATCATGAACATGACATTTCATTGAGACACCCCGGGCATAGTACCCCAGCTTGCAACCAAATTTAGTTCCTGGATAAATAATACTATCGTGCAGTGCCGCCAGGGCATTCACGGTTTTAAAGGTGCTGCCGGGAGGGTAAAGCGCCATAGTAGCCCGGTTAAACAATGGCTTTATGGTATCGCGTTTAAGTTTTTGATAGTTTTCTTCCCTTACTCGGCCTACTAAGAGCGAAGGGTTATAATAAGGAGCCGATACAAAAGCCAGAACTTCGCCAGTTTTTGGCTCAATGGCAACAACGCTTCCCCTGAAATTTTTCATGAGTTGTTCGGCGTAGGCTTGCAATTCAGCATCGATGGTAAGAGTAATGTTTTTACCGCTTTCGGCATCTTTATCAAAACGGCCTTCTTTATAGGCACCCTGTTCACGGCCACGCACATCAATAAATTTATATCGCCGGCCCTTTGCACCCCTCAAGTAGTTCTCGTATGATTTTTCAACACCATTTACGCCCAGGTAATCGCCCATTTCATAATAGCTATCCTTCTTGATATCATTCGAATCAACTTCTCCAATATATCCTACCAGGTGCGAGGCAAGCTCGTATTTATATTTTCTAAGTGTTCGTTCACTAAAGTAAAATCCGGGGAACTTATATTGTTTTTCTTTTAATTTCCCGAATGTTTCGGGCGACAACTGTTTGATAAATGGGTTGCGTCGTTCACGAGGATCTCTCTTTACTCGTTGTATGGCATCACGAAGGGTTTGAATGTCAATATTAAGTATTTCACACAATTCGGTTGAGTCGAAAGCTTCCAATTCGTAGGGAGCAATTTTTAAGTCGTACGAGGGCTGATTATGAACCAGCAGTTCACCGTTCCTGTCAAATACTAATCCCCGGGCAGGATAGACAATCTCAAGCCGGCGGCTGTTACTTTCTGCCGACAATTTATATTTTGATTCTACAATCTGCAAATAAAAGAGCCGCACTGAGAAAATAATTCCCAGTAGTATGATAAGTGCACCAATAATGTATTTTCTGTTGTTGAACTGATCCATGCCTACTTTCTAAACACGAGGTACTGACTAAGGCTGATAAGTAATACGGAAAACAATGTACTAAGAATAATCCGTAAAAACACATAAAAAACATCCTGAAATCTGAACAACTCGGTCAGAAATAGTACGGTATGATGAGCAAAAACCAGAATAAGCGTATATTGAACAAACCACGAAAAACCATAGTAGTATACACGAGGGAAAGAGCCCGATTCATACCCATCGCGTGGCGATACCATCGGCAAGGCTAT
>DNTK01000220.1 GCA_003508755.1 Bacteroidales bacterium
TGTTGATGGAACATCATTGCCTTCACCATCTTTGTAGTTTCCCCCTTGGGAGTGAGCTCCAAAAGCTTTTACATTCGACCATTTATTTCTAATGCCCAGCGCGCCTTCCGTGCGGAAAATACCTCCATTGCCTTCGTAATTAACAGATGCCCGGCCAAAAGGAGTAAGGGTTTCAGTAAATTCCGGATCGGGCGATACAAAATTAAAGGTGCCACCAAACGCGTTTCCATAGCGTAAAGAATGGGGTCCTTTTAGTACTTCGACGCGGTCCATCATATTCAGGCTAATTTGGCTTGCCGGAGGATCCATGCGGTTCGGACATGCTGCTGTAGCACTTTGTCCACCATCAATTACTATGTTTAACTGGTCGTACTTAAATCCTCTGAATACCGGATCAAATCCATAGCTTCCGCTTTTCTTTATGCTTGAAATTGCCGGGCTTTTCTCAAGGAATGCTCCGGCATCGTGCGAGAGCAAGTCCTGGTAGTTGATTTCCAGCTGTTCATCGGGGTATTTTTGAGTATGTACACCCATAACTACAGCGGGTTGCAATGTTATTTCCAGTTGTTTTAGCTTAAGTCTGCCATTTGATTTAAGTTTACTAAGTTCTTCTGCCTTAAAATACAGGTTGCCATATAAAACATGTGATAGTTGTAATTCATCGTCTGGATTTATCGCAATAGATATTTTCCCCTCAGCATCGGATACTCCTTTTTCCGCCCCTATCGTATAATGGGCAAAACTGACAGGCATTTCTGTATCTTCATCGATAAGTTGAAGAACTATGTTTTCGTTTTGTGCAAGTGCAACTGCTCCACTCATGAAAAATATACCTACAAGAATATACATTTTCCACAGCAGAAACAGCGAAATATTCTGATTCATCGTGTAATTTTTTAATCTATTTTATTATTCAGCTCAAAGAAAGGTTTAAGTAAAAACCGTTGTAAATAAATTAAACGAATCGTGGAGGGTGGAAGATATCTTTAAAGAACTGAGCTCCGGAAAATGGCATCATATAGGGGTAAGATGATTGAACCGCGCAAGGGAAAAGTTGAAGAGAAGTACGAATTGATTTTGGTGTGAATTGCATCTGCTCCTTTAATTGTATTGATTGCGGGGCTTCTTTTTCTTTCTCTTCAGACTTGCTTAGTTCTTTTTTTAAGTGGCACTGCCCGTTACATTTAAGTTCGGGTTTATCTTTATTGATACACAAAACTTTTGCAATAAATTCCTGGTTGATTTTGAAATCAATAATAAGGGTTGTCGTTTTTAATAACGGCAGTGTATAAATAACTAAAAACAAAAAAGTCAGGACTTTTTTCATGAATAACTTTTAACATCATTCAAACCAAACAAAGATGGTTGTGTTTAGTTCCAAATTTAAAAACATTATTTTATAAATCGACCACGAATAAAATTTATCGCTGGGTCGTTATCTCTTAAATAATCTTCTAAGTGATATGTTACCGGATAATCCGGCTGAATACTTTTGCCGGCTTCAAGTCCTTGAATAGCTGTTTCAAAAGTAATCTGAGGTACATTCATTTCAATTCCGGTTTCGGGTAGCGAAAACTGCAAACTCCCATCATTACAGGTAAACGTACTGCCTGATGGCTCACCAACCAACCATCCCATTTTATGGTATTTTATCAAAGACAGGAAATGACCCGTTGAGGAAAGACACCCTCCATCCATGACAACAAAAATGTCTCCATCGAAACATAAAGATTTTGGCTTCAGTGGTTTAAAAAGCGGAGCAAATTCTCCCTGCTCTTCTGGCAAACTAAAATACACAAAACTCTCCCTGGCAAGGTAGCTTATCAGTTCGGCAGCAAAATACGGATGACCTCCTTTATTCCCGCGCACATCAACTATAAGCGTTTGAACAGAGTCTATTTCCAGCTGTTTAAAAGTATTCTCAAGAAACGTATTGTATGCATTAAAATCCGGTGCCCAAAAACCTGATACTCTCAAAATTGCCAGTTTTTTATCCGTTTCAATGTCAATACTTACGGGCATCTTTCCCTGAAAGGGCAGGGGAGGATTGGCTTCAATAATTGATTTTTCAAAATCAGCAGGTGTAATTCCGGTAAGCTCCGCAGATTTTATTTCGCCACTATTATACCTGTATTCAACCATAAACACTGAATCGATACCCAGGTAATTAAGATAGTTTAGAGAAAAACTCTCGTTTATACTAAAAAGTTTACCAGACAGATTTCCACCGTCGGACGGAATTGCTGACAACAATCTGTTTATGATTTCAGGAATACTGATGTTATTTATATTGATAATCTCAGCGCCTGGTTTTATGTCTTCATTATTGCTAAAGTTATGAATTACAAAAGCTTTGTTGTCGATTATTTTAATTTCAAATGGCAGAAGCACCTGTTTTTGCTGGATGGCTGTGTTAAATGATTTCGATAAACGAATTCCTGTGTGGGCACAATTTGCCAGTTCAACTATCGGAGCAATTAACCTGAAAAACTCATCTTCCGACATACCAGCTTCAATTTTTGAAGAAACAGTCTCATAAGCCACTTTAAAAGTATCTTCACGGGTGTATTTAAACAAAGCAGGATGCTGAGAAATGAGCTGATTTATTAAAAAATCCAGGTCACTGTTCAGCTGGCTAACGGAAAATTTGGCACTTAACGGATCCAATTTTATTTGTTGAACATCTGCCTGGGGTGTTACTCCCAGGTATTTCAACAAAACAGGTTGTAAGCTACCATCCGGAAAAGTGAATTCGCCTTCGAGAATGGTATCATTTTTTATGATGCCTTTAAAAGG
>DNTK01000217.1 GCA_003508755.1 Bacteroidales bacterium
GGGCAATTCGTAAATACGCTGGATACTTTCCGGGCTTTCTGAAATGCTGCGGGTTTTAAAAATTCCACCACTGAAACAGGCATCGGCAATAAGCAATGTGTGGCGACTGGGAATTCCGCTTATATAGCCACTGATTGTGCTGTTTCGAATCCAGTTCGATGTGTTATTTAATTGTGCATCGGAGGGTAACCAATATCCTTTATTCACTTTGCTATTCCAGGTTCCGTGTCCGGCATAGAAAATAAGCAAATTGTCCTTTTCGGTAAGGGTCTTTTCATAATTATCGAGCTGCTTAATGATATCTGATCGTTTCGGATTCTTCAGTACAGTAATCTGGTTTTCGGGAAAAGAATATTCCTGGGTAAGTACCGCATACAACTTATTGGCATCGTTTATGGGTTCGTCGAGGTTTGTCATAGCCGGGTCGGCATATTCATTTACACCTATCAGCAATGCATAATATCTAATTTCGTCTGCATCGTGCGCATCGGCCGAACGTGAATCTTCCCCATCTGCAGGAGCAGATTTTGACGATTGAAAAGTGACAGGAAACACAACATTGCTGATGTTTTTATGAATATCAATGGCCTGAATATAGATCTTGTTTAAGCCTTCATGGAGTATTACTTTAGCAGAAAATTCACCATTTGCTTCCAGGTGTGCTTCCTGGCCATTTACCGAGACCACAAATAAATCCCTATCGTCCGAGGCTATCCCTTCAATGTAAAGCCATTTGTCTTTTGCCTTGTAGTTCTTAGAAATATCGTGTGAGGTAAGTTCAATGACAGGTCCTTTTTTATCTTCGGCAGTTGCCAGTGTATTGTTGTCTAAATGGTTTGCTTTAGCGGATTCATCCTCACTATTCGAAGGTAAAATAAAAGGTTCAGTATTTGATATCCGAATTTTTACTGTGCTTGTAAGCTGTATATTATCAATCTCAAAGAACTTACCACCGTCTTCTAATATACTTGCACTTCTTGCAGCTGATGGAGTCTGACCGTCGATAAGAAGGGTGACTTTTATTGGGGGTGCCTTTTCTAATTTTTGTAAAAAATACTCCAAATTTACAGCATACCTTATATCGGTGTTATTGAATTCAGTTGGCAGCAAGTAAATGATGTTTTTAGAATCGTGTTCGATATACTTACCCGTATAGTAGAAAATAACTTCTGCCGGATTTTCGTTCTTCTCTACTAGCCGTGCAATTTTGGTTGCCAATAGCTTCATCTGAGTAGCATTGGCGTTGGCATAGTAAGAAATGTTGTGTTTGCTGATGCCGTATTTTTCAATCAACATTTTGCGAAACTTTTCTGCTTCAAGAATGGCGTGAGTTACATCGGAGACATACTGTTGGGTATTTACCTGGTAATCTTCGTTGGCAATAATAATAACGAAAGTATTTTGTGGATTGCTTACAGATAATGCTTCAGGATTTATCTGTGAAAACCCTGATGCCAGGAAGATTGTCGTAAGCAGAGTGGTTGTAAAGAGCCGCATAGTGAAAAGCTTAATTGTAATTATTTTCAAATTACTGTTTTATTTAACCGAAGTCAAGAGTTTTAGTGTTTTGTAAAGCTACTTTTTGATTATTGGCTCGTAAATGAAGGTTAAGCTTCATACAAAAAAATATTCACAGTAAATTTTAAGGAATGCAAAATAGTATAAAACAATTATATATTAATGTTTTGTTTTTGAAGGTTTTGTAGTAAATTACAGTTTCAAGCATAAATCCTATAAATTATACGCCATGAGTAAGTCAGTCAATTTTCTTTTAGTAGTATTTCTGCTGCTATCGTTCAACCCATTGTGTGGGCAGGATTCTGATAATCCAATGGGAAAAACCTGGGTAATTTTTGTCGAAAATTCCAATTACGAATCGTTTGCCAGCCTTGAAGGCCCCTCTTATGATGTTAACCTGATGCGCTCGGCCCTGACTAACTATAAAATTGATAAAATCATTCATAAAAAAGATCTTACTAAACGAAAGATTGAAGAGTTTTTTTCCGAGGAACTCAAATCGGAATTGGAAGCAAATAAGGTGAATTCCTTGTTATTGTGGTATGCAGGACATGGTAAATCCATCCACGAAACAAGTTATTGGATACCAATAGATGCAAAACGCGATGATGAACATACTTATTTTAATACAACTAACCTAAAGGAATCGCTATTGTCCTATACCAATACTGTAAATCATGTATTGGTTGTAACCGATGCCTGCGAATCGGGACCTACTTTTTATGATGCGATGCGTTCCATTAACATCGATCGAAATTGTTCCAATGTAAACGATGCAGGCGCCCGTTCATCGCAAGTATATACTTCCTCCGGATACGAATTGGCTGTTAATAACAGTCAGTTTACCAAAGCATTTGCCACAAGTCTTATCAATAATTCTTCTTCCTGTCTTCCCATCGAAAATATCGTAATTAAAGTGAATACCGAATTGGTAAACTCCAACCAAAAAAAGCCTAAGTTCGGAAAAATTGAAGGATTGAAAGACGAGGACGGAACCTTCTTTTTTGTTGGCAAATAATCTTTTTTCAGATGCCTGTTTCCAATAAATTTAGTTCAGTAAAAACCGGTTTTGCTTGCCTGTTTTTTATTTTTCTGCTTTTCATTACTTCCCCATTACAGGCCCAAACGTATTATTTCGATACCTACAATGCTATCGATGGAGCATCCTCAAAAATTTATTGCATTTTTCAGGATTCCGATAACAATATCTGGTTGGGAACTCCCGGGGGAGTCTCCCGGTTCGATGGAAATACATTTGAAAACTTTACCAGTGCAAATGGTTTAGCCACACAAGCGGTGCGGTGCATTTTTCAGGATGCTGACAAGACTTTATGGTTTGGTCATAATGGTGGGGGTATTTCAATTTATAAAGACAATAAATTTAGCCAGTACTATGTCTCCGATAAATCTGTTAAAGGCAATATTACATCTATTTTCGAGGATTTTTCGGGAAAAATTTGGATTACAACCCAGGCATCGGGAGCATTTTTGATAACGAATCCCTTCGATGAAGAAAAAAATGAGATCAGACAATATATTGGCAAGGATAATCTAAGTGATAGAATATTTAATTATTGCCTGTCGAGAGACAGTACATTGTATTTTATCATCGATGTGGGAATTAGAAAATACATTCCGAAGACAGATAGTTTTGCAGTATTTAAGCCCAAGGGATTGGCATATTATTTTAATACCATTACCATGTTTGAGGATTCAAGGCAAAACCTCTGGTTTGGAACATACAACGGGGGATTAAACAAGTATGACCAAAAGCTTGATACAACCATTGTTTACGATATAGATGATGGATTACCTTCAAATTGGATATCAGCAATTACCGAAGATAATAAGGGGAATTTATGGATTGGTACCTGGGGAGGAGGAATTGCAAAATTGAACGAAACCGGGTTTACGGTTTTTAATAAGTCTAATGGCCTTGAGGCCGAACAAATATTTAGCTTGTTGGAGGATGTAGAAGGAAATATTCTTATTGGCTCCTCCAATAAAGGACTATCTATTTTTAAAGGAGAGATTTTTGTCCACTTTGGTGCCCAAAGTGGATTATTAAATACCGAAGTAAATGCTATTATAAACGATGCTGAGGGTAACTACTGGATTGGTACCAACGGGGGCGTATATATTTTCGATTCTGAGATGAAATCGCTTTTACAGTCGTTTAATGAAGACACTTTCGAACATAAAAAGACAAAAGGATATGTGCCCAATCGTATTCGTTTCCTTAGAAAGGATAAAGATTCAAATATTTGGATTGGTACCCAGGAATTAAGAGTAATGGTTTATGATGTTGAGAGAAACCGGTTCTTTTCAGCATTGGATGTAAATAAATATTTTGCCGGTTCAGACTTTCAGGTATCTGCAATGGAAATCGATAAAAGCAATAATCTTTGGTCAGGTACCTACGATGGACTAATTTATTATAACATTGAAACGGGTAAAAGCAAACGCTATAGCAATGCCGATGGATTAATTGGTAATAATATTACTACCATATATGCCGATAACGAGGATAATGTTTGGGTAGGTGCCTATGTGAAAAACGGAATATCAAAAATTAATCCGGACAAAACTATTACAAACTATAAATTAGGTGCTAATATTTCTCCCACCTGCATGGTAAAAGATAAACAGGGCATTCTTTGGATTGGCACGCAGGGGCAGGGAATTTATTTATTTGAGGCAGATACGGTTATTGGTCATATTGGTCAGGAAGAAGGATTGGTTTCAAACCTCATTAATACCTTAACACTAGATAAGAATAATAACGTTTATATTGGCACAAACAAGGGGATAAATGTGTATAATCGTATCGATGAACGCATTATTAGCTATGGGGCCAAGAATGGGTTTGTAGGGGTAGAAAACAATCCATCAGCCGCTTATTACGACTCAAATGGCAATCTGTGGTTTGGCACCAATAAAGGTTTAAACAAGTTTAATCCCGATAACCTCAAGTCGAGTTTAATGCAGCCGCATGTATATTTTACCGGTTTTAGTGTTAACCAGGAGCCAAGGGATCTTCAGCCGGACTTAAAACTTAAGTTCCGCGAAAATTACATAAACTTTTCTTATAAGAGTATTTGCCTAACAAACCCTGAAGCCGTAAGGTACAAAATTATGCTGGAAGGCCTTGATGCCGATTGGCAAGATATGACACAACAGACCAGTATTACTTATCAGTCTTTGCCTCCCAATAAATATAGTTTTAAAGTAATTGCACGAAATAGCAGTGGTGAGTGGAATATAACCCCTATCGAATATAGCTTCCGGATTCTTCCACCCTTTTATGTGCGCTGGTATTTTATAAGCACTGTACTGCTTATCCTAACGGCAGGCTTTTGGGTATTCATAAAAATACGTGAGCGTAACCTTATTCGCGAAAAACGAATTCTCGAAGAAAAAGTAAAGCGGCGTACTGCAGATCTCTCGGTAGCCAATGCCGAACTGGCTACAAAAAATAAAGATATTACCGATAGTATTAAATATGCACAACGCATACAAATGGCTATTTTACCTTTAAAAATTCCGTTCAGTAACACATTTGTTCTATTTAAACCCAAAGATATTGTTAGCGGCGACTTTTACTGGCTAACCAAACGAAATGGCAAAGAATTGATTGCTGCAGTAGATTGCACCGGTCATGGGGTGCCTGGAGCTTTCATCTCTTTTGTGGGGTATAGCTCGTTAAACAGAGTGGTAAAGGAAAAGGGAATTACACAACCTTCGACTGTATTAGATAAGATGAATGAAGCGGTGGTCAGTGCTCTTAACCTTAAGAATAAAGAAGCTATCCGTGACGGTATGGATCTCGCTCTTATAAGCTACGATATTAAGGCAAATATTCTTGAATATGCTGGTGCATATAATCCTTTATATGTTGTCAGGAACAATGAATTAATGGAATTTAAAGCCGATCGCTTTCCCATTGGAAAATCACCCGAAGCAGAAAAAGTATTTACCAATCATGAGGTGCAATTGCAGGCAGGTGATATGATTTACATATTTTCTGATGGGTATGCCGATCAGTTTGGTGGACCTGAAGGCAAGAAATTTAAAACTGGCCAGTTTAAGAAACTGCTTGTTCGCATCGCAAACCACTCCGTGGAGGAACAGCACCGTATATTATCCGAAACCATCGAAAATTGGCAGGGAGAAATGGAGCAGATTGATGATATTCTGATAATTGGGCGAAAATTCTAATTGATTTCGTTTAAAACTGAGTTGCTATTTAAATGATCGATATTGCCCCATTCTTGAAGAATCCATTTCCCGTTTTCAATAGAAATTTTATTGATGGATGAATTTTGTAGCGTAAAACTGCGTCTTTCATGAGGCTGCATGTTGAAAATCTTTCTGATAATACAATCAAGTACACCACCATGCGCAACAACTAATATCTCTTTTTCTGAATTTACAGAAACGATGGTTTCAATGGCTTTAATAACACGCTCAGAAAACTCAATTAAGCTTTCTCCACCAGGTACAGGTTCAATCGAATTTCTATGCATGTAGATATGGAATAAATCCGGATACTTTTCGGCAATTTCCTCTCTAGTAAGTCCTTCCATAACCCCGAATGCTCTTTCTCTTAGATTAGGATCGCTCTTTATTTCAAGATTAAAATGCGTATTGATGGTTTGCGCAGTTTTTAAAGCTCTGTTTAAATCGCTGGAATAAATCACATCAAACCTTCGATCCTTTAATGCGTGCGATACCTGTTCTGCCTGGCGTATTCCATTTTTAGTCAGGGCGCTGTCCTGATGTCCCTGAAGTTTCATCGCCACATTCCATTTGGTTTCTCCATGCCTGACGATTGTTATTTTTGTTGCCCCCATGAAATTGAAATTTTGGCAAAAGTAGTTTTTTTTCAGTAATCAGTGATCAATTGTTAAGAGGTAGCCAGAGTAGTGTGCAGTTACTTATTGTTCTAATCCAATTATTTCAAGTACCATGTTTTTGTCAATGGATGTAATTTCAACAATTTCATCAACGCTTTTTTCCTCTTTATACATTCGTTTAACAAAGCCGGGAAGGGTTTCGCCAATCTCAATTAAATTGTTTTCCGGGTCAAAAAAGCGAATAGTCTTTTGTCCCCATGTTTCCAACTCGACATCATGCAATAGAACCGGGTTGTATTTTCGTAGTTCCATTACCACATTTTCGAAATCGTCTGTTTCAAACGATAGCTCAAAATTCTTATTGCCATCTTTATAGTATTGTCTGCCGAGCTTTTTTGCGATTTTATGTTCCGGAGAAAGTTGCCAAAGTGACAAGCCGCATTTTAGGCTAACACATGGGCCAAAATCCATATCGATTTCCAGTCCTAGTTGCTCAATATAGAATTTTTTTAGCTCTTCAAGCTTGTCGGTGATGAGAATAGGTGAGTGAAATGTAATATTCATTTATATAGGTTTAGTTTGCTTGAAAATTACAAAATATTTTGAGGACTTGCCTGGCAGTTCATAACAATTAGCACGATTTTATTTTCATTTCTAAAAAGTTCTTACATTTGCCGAGAAGTGCGTGACGCATTGATTTTATGAGCAGGAAGAAGTATTTATATATAGTCGCTATAATTTTATTTTCAATCACCTTATTAACTGGTTCAATTTGGCGACATCCCGTTGTTGATAAAGAGGAAGCTGTAATTGAGAAAAAGATAATTCCACAGCCCTTTTTGAATTTATTTAATCAATATACCGAATTTATTGAGGCTGAGATTGATACTACAAGGAATGTCGGAGCCGCTATGGCCATTGTGTGTGGCGATTCTATTGTTTTTATGGAGCCGTTCGGCGTAAAAAAGGCTGGTACCAGAGATTCCGTTGATTTGAATACGGTATTTCGCCTGGCATCGGTATCGAAAGGTTTTGCCGGGGTGTTGGCAGCAAAACTTGAACATCAGAATGAACTCAACCTGCATGATCATGTAAAGGATTATTTGCCCGGGCTAATCTTAAAAGATTCCGTAAATGAAAACGGCTTAACCATACTGCATACATTAAATCATACTACCGGATTGGTTCCGCATGCATACGATAACCTCGTGGAAGCCAATATTCCGATGCATGAAATACTAGGCCGGTTAAATGAAGTGGATGTTGCTGCCAAGCCCGGAGTTTTATATGGTTATCAGAATGCACTTTACAGTTTGTTGGATACTGTGCTTCGAGTAAAATACAATAAAAGTTATAGCAGCCACCTGGATGATGAAATATTTGCACCACTGGGCATGCAAAATGCATCTACCGATTTTTCATCGATGAAGTATGGCAAAAATGTTGCTCTTCCACACGTGAACACAAAAAATGGTTTTGCTGCACTAAAGCCCAATAAGCGCTATTATTCCATGGTGCCGGCAGCCGGAGTAAATGCAAGTATCTCAGATATGAGCATATGGTTACAGGCATTACTTGGTTATTATCCTGAGGTGATTGATACGGCAGTTATTAGAACCATAGCAACCCCCACTATTCAGACTCCTCTAAAACGCAGATATACATGGAGGTGGAACGGCCTCGAAGAAAAATATTACAGCCTTGGCTGGCGCGTTTTCAGGTACCGTGGATACAATATTGTTTATCACGGAGGATTTGTAAAAGGGTACAGGGCTGAGATATCGTTTTGCCCTGAACTTAATGCAGGGGTGGTGTTTCTTCAAAATTCTCCAAACAGGTTATCTTCAGAAAGTGTTCCTGTATTCTGGGAAATGTATTTCGAAAACGTCTTAAGCGATACTCTGATAGCTGCTGGCATTTGATAATACCATAGCTTTTATTTATTTCTAATCTTATAACGTCGCCAGAACTTATATTTTGTTAAGGAGGAGATGTATATTATATTTCGAATTACTGGTATTCTAAGCAAGAAATGAAATAAGTAATATGTTATTATGAAAACAGTGAACGTAACAATAGCCTGTAAAACCAAATCCAGGCTCTTGAACACCAAGCCGCTTTTCTTCAGATTAAATACATCCAATAAATAAGGTCGGAGCCTGACCAAAAAAACCGATGAAATAAGGATGAGTATTGCAATTACATACCCATGTGCGGTTTGAATAGAACGCTTTGGACAACTATTCATACAATGCATACAGCTTTCGCATCTGTGGGTCCAAAAGGGTCTTTTATTTACCAGCTTAATGGCATTTATCGGACATGTATTCATGCAAATATTGCAATTATTACAACTGGCATCGGCATAGAAGGATTTAGCAAATACATACCTGCCAATAAAGTAATATAGAATCGAAATGGGAGTGATTAATATATCCTGCACGATATCATATAAAGCCCTAAGACTTTTCTTACCAGAGAAAATTTTATACGCAAACTGTTTGCTTTTCTTTTCACACCTCAGAAACAGTGAATCTGCAACCTTTTCCTTTACGCCCGGATGAAGTGATATCCAGTTAGATGGTAAATCGATGGATTGCATTCCTGTTATCTCGTAACCTTTTAGTTTAAGCACTAAAGCATAAAAGTATTGTGCCATTCCGCTTAATCCCGGAACAAACCATTTTCCCATTTTTAGACCGGCACGTGTGTTCACAATAAATGCCTCGGATTTTGCCCTTGGAATACGCAAAAGAAAATGCATCATTACCGGAGGAAAATTAAATCCATGGGTAGGAGCACAAAATCCAACAATATCATCTGCTGCATGAGCTGTTGGTTTACGTCCAGGTACTGAAGTAATGTCTGTAATGCAGGTCGAAAGCCGGTGTTCCTTTGCAACCTCTGAAATCCAACGAGCTACGTTTTTTGCATTGCCTGTTCCAGAAAAGTAGTATATTTTTAAGGCGTTTGGCATAACCGACTAATCCATGCAATCCCCCAAACTGGTGCCAACACTTCGGGCGGCTTTAATCCAGGCA
>DNTK01000294.1 GCA_003508755.1 Bacteroidales bacterium
TAACTAAAGTGTATTATCGTATCTGAAAAGTACAAACTTTAGCTCTTTACTTCTTTTGCCCTTATTTACTTTCTAGAAAATTCGTGCTTTCGATTAATTATTTTACTTTTGCCATTTAAACCTGCTAATGAGATTTTTTTAATTAAATTGGCAGGTATTTGTTTTATAACTGGTTAAAATTTAATTGTTTGTGTCATCAACCAAGTACATATTTGTAACAGGAGGTGTTACCTCGTCGCTCGGAAAAGGAATAATTTCTGCGTCGTTGGCAAAACTTTTACAGGCGCGCGGTTATTCAGTAACTATACAAAAACTAGATCCTTACATTAATGTAGATCCCGGTACGCTTAATCCATATGAGCATGGCGAGTGCTATGTGACCGATGATGGAGCAGAGACTGATCTTGACCTGGGCCACTATGAAAGGTTTTTGAATGTATTTACATCCCAGGCAAATAATGTGACCACAGGGAAGATATATCAATCGGTAATAAATAAAGAACGTCGTGGCGATTATCTAGGAAAAACAGTGCAGGTAATTCCACACATTACCGATGAGATAAAACGACGTATATTATTACTGGGGAGTAAACATAAATTCGATGTTGTTATTACCGAAATTGGGGGAACCGTTGGCGATATCGAATCCTTGCCCTACATCGAAGCTGTTCGACAATTGAAGTGGGAACTCGGCTCAAATAATACGCTGTATATTCACCTAACACTTGTTCCTTTCCTGTCGGCATCGGCCGAATTGAAAACAAAACCAACTCAACACTCCGTAAAAGAACTACTTGAGAATGGTATTCAGCCTGACATTCTTGTGCTAAGAACTGAGCATGAATTATCGGACGATATCAGAAAAAAAGTTGCATTATTTTGTAACGTCGATCGCGATGCTGTGGTACAATCAATTGATGTTTCAACAATTTACGAGGTGCCGATAAAAATGCAGGAGGAAAAACTGGACGTGACCGCTCTTCGGAAATTAAAGCTCGATAATAAGGTTGCACCTGAACTTGGCCCCTGGAAAGATTTTCTGAGCAAACACAAGCATCCAAAACATTCTATAAAAATCGGCCTTGTAGGTAAATATGTCGAACTGCCTGATGCCTATAAATCAATTAATGAAGCTTTTGTTCATGCCGGTGCAGTTAACGAGTGTAAAGTAGACATTGAATACATACATTCAGAAAATCTGGAAGAAGGAAACCCAGAGGAACAACTAAAGGGCCTTAAAGGAATCCTTATTGCCCCGGGATTTGGTGACAGAGGCATTGAAGGCAAAATACTTGCAGCCAAATACGCCCGTGAAAATAACATTCCGTTTCTGGGTATTTGTTTAGGACTGCAATGCGCCGTTATCGAATTCGCCCGCAATGTATTAAAAATGGAAAAAGCCCACTCTACTGAAATGTTTCATAAAACACCTCACCCGGTTATCGACCTTATGGAAGAGCAAAAGGGAATCACAGAGAAAGGTGGAACCATGCGTTTGGGTGCCTATGCCTGCCATATTAAGAAAAACACAAATGCTCACAGAGCATATAAAACGACAGAAATTCAGGAACGGCACCGTCACCGCTACGAATTTAACAGTAAATACATCGATGATTTCAAGAATGCTGGCATGAGTGCTGTTGGTATTAACCCGGACAACAGTTTGGTTGAAATTATGGAGATACCTAAACATAAGTGGTTTGTAGGTGTTCAGTTTCACCCTGAATACAGGAGTACGGTAATTAACCCTCACCCGCTTTTTGTCGATTTTATTAAAGCTACAATTTCATAAAAAGAAGAAAATACAAAACATGGATAGAAATTCTGTAATTGGAATAGTTCTTATTGGTGCCATATTTATTTTATGGTTTCAGTTAAATAAACCCAGTAAGGAAGAAATAGAGTTAGCGCAGCGCAGAAACGATTCAATTGCCAATGTTGAGCGTGAAGCTCAGCTAAGAGAGCAAATGCTGAGAGACAGCACAGCCTCAATGCAAACCACAACAGGAACTATTAGCTCACCAACAGTAATTGATACGGAAGCAAAACGTAAAAATGAGTTTTACTCGCTCGAAAACGAACTAATTAAACTGGTGGTATCTACAAAAGGTGGCAGGCCATATTCAGTGCAGCTGAAGGAATACCAAACATTCGATTCATTGCCACTTGTACTTTTCGACGGAGATTCGACAATATTCGAACTCAATTATTACTACAACAATAAAAGTGAGCAGACAAATAATTTATTCTTTTCGGCTGTTAACACGGAACCAGAGCAAACTGTAACCAGTAGTATTGGTAGCATAACCATGCGCTACAGCTATAGCGAAAACGAATACCTCGAATATGTGTATACCCTGGCACCAGATTCTTACGAGGTTGATATGAAAATAAACATGGTGGGCCTTTCTGAGCTAAGACCGGCACAAGGAAATGAGCTTGGACTAAAATGGGAATTTTACTCCCCGAAACAAGAACGAGGCTGGAAAAATGAGTCTTTCTACACCACTGCATATTTTAAACCAACAAATGGCGATGTTGATTTCTTCAATGCCCGAAGCAAAAAGGATGTTGCTGAAGAGTATATTCCAACAGCTGTTGATTGGATAGCCTATAAGGATCAGTTTTTCAGTTCGGTAATTATGCCCAAAAATCCATTTGCCTATGCAACCATTCAAAGCATAGCCATGCCGGAAGATGGGAAATTTATCAAGCAATTCAGGAGTGAGATTGGCCTGAAATATACAAATCCTGCAAACGAATCCATGGATTTCGCTTTCTATTTTGGTCCAAATAAATTTAAGTTCCTGCGAGCCGAATACGGAGACATCGAACTTCACAATATGGTTTCGGTAGGTCGT